>JAVCCJ010000121.1 GCA_030765585.1 Candidatus Zapsychrus exili
AGAGACAGAACTTTTCAAGCTATCTTGCCGTTAAAAGGTAAGATTTTAAATGTTGAAAAATCACGTCTTGATAAAATTTTAAGTAACGAGGAAATAAGAACTATTATTACAGCGCTTGGAGCAGGTGTTGGCGAAGAATTCAATGTAGAGAAACTACGTTATCATAAAGTGATTATTATGTGTGACGCTGACGTTGATGGGTCGCACATTCGCACCCTTTTATTAACATTGTTATATCGTCAAATGAGACCATTAATTGAAGGTGGATATGTATATATCGCACAACCTCCGCTTTATAAATTAAAAAGAGGAAAGCGCGAAGAATATATTGAAACCGAAGAAGAAATGAGTGAAATCATTTTAGACATGGGCATGGAAGGCGTTAAGCTGAAAAAAATTAAAGGAGCGCAACAATATACTAATGGTCAATTTAAAGAGGTGTTAAATTTTCTTGCGGATCTTGAAAAAATCGTTGGTATTATACACAGAAGAGGAATTAGTTTTAAAGAGTATGTTTTGATGTATGACAAGAAAACTCACAAAATGCCAATGTATATGGTGAAGGTCGACGGAAAATCAACGTTTGTTTATAATGATAAAGAGCTTGCAAAATTAACTAAAAACGATGAAGAAGCACAGTATGCTGAAATTTTTGAACACGAAGACCTTGAGTTTATAGAAAAGAAATTTCTTAAAATGGGCTTAACTATTCAAGAGTTTGTTAAACCAGATATGAAAAAGACGTATGAAGCAGGTGTAAATAAAAAAGATGCAAAAGCAAAACCAAAAGCACCACTTTTAAAACCACTATTTGTCATAGAAACAGATAATGATAAGCATGAGTTGTTTTCTTTACAGGAAGTTTTAGAATTTGTTAGAGCGCAGGCCAGCAAAGGAATACAAATTCAAAGATATAAAGGTTTGGGTGAGATGAATCCTCATCAGCTTTGGGAAACAACAATGGATCCAGAGAAGAGAACTATTTTAAAAGTTGTTTTAGAGGATGCGGTTGAAGTTGAGGAGACATTTTCAACCTTAATGGGTGACGATGTTGCACCTCGTCGTGCTTTTATTGAAGCAAATGCACATTCAGTTAAAGATTTGGACATTTAGACAGATTTAAGGCTTAAGGCATAAGATGAATGGCAAGATGTTTTTGCGTTTTTATTTTTACCCCTAAAATCTTACCCTTTATCCCTATTTTAGAAAGGTTAAATATAGATGAAAGACATAACAATGCGGGAAAAAATTATACCTGTATCTATTGAAGAAGAGATGAAAAAATCTTACATTGCGTACTCTATGAGCGTTATTGTAGGTCGCGCTTTGCCAGATATAAGAGATGGTCTTAAGCCTGTTCATCGTCGTGTTTTGTATGCGATGGATGAATTGAGTCTTGATTATGGCAAACCATATAAAAAGTGTGCTCGTATCGTTGGTGAGGTTTTAGGTAAGTATCATCCTCATGGCGATGTTGCGGTTTATGACACCTTAGTGCGTATGGTACAAATTTTTTCTTTACGTTATCCTCTTGTAGATGGTCAGGGAAACTTTGGTTCTATTGACGGAGATTCGGCCGCTGCTATGCGCTATACTGAGGCCAGAATGGCATCAATAACACGCGAGATGTTGTCTGATATAGATAAAGAAACTGTTGATTGGTCGTCTAATTTTGATTCTACATTAAAAGAGCCAACGGTTTTGCCAGCAGCTTTTCCTAATTTATTAGTTAATGGTTCAAGCGGTATTGCTGTTGGTATGGCAACTAACATGCCACCACACAATTTAAAAGAGGCGGTTGAAGCTGCTATATATTTAGTTGATAATCCAGATTGCGATGTAATGCATTTAGCAAAAATTTTAAAAGGTCCTGATTTTCCAACAGGAGGTATTATTTGTGGAAAAGAAGGCATAATTAATGCATATAAGACGGGTCGTGGTAAATTAATTGTTCGTGCAAAGGCAAATATAGAGCGTCAAAAATCTAAAAAAGACAGCATTATTGTTACTGAAATTCCTTATCAAGTTAATAAGACTAATTTGATTACAGCAATTGCAGATATAGCGCAAAACAAGAAAATAGACGGAATAACAGATATCAGGGACGAGTCAGACAAGGACGGCATTCGTATTGTTGTTGAAATGCGTCGCGACGTTGAACCTCAAATTATACTGAATTATTTGTATAAACATACTCAACTTGAAACAACCTTTGGTGTTATTAATTTAGCGCTTGTCAATAATAGTCCTAAAGTTTTAAATTTGAAACAAATTTTAAGACATTTTGTTGATCATAGAAAAGTTATAATAAAGAGAAGAACACAGTTTGATTTAGACAAAGCTTTAAGGCGAGCACATATTTTAGAAGGTTTGCGCATTGCTTTAGAAGGTATTGATAAAATAATCAAAACTATACGAGCGTCTAAAACCACTGCTGCTGCTAAAATTGCTTTAATGAAAGATTTTAAGTTAAGCGAAATTCAAGCACAGGCTATTTTAGAAATGCAGCTCCAAAGGCTTACCGCGCTTGAGCGTGATAAAATAGAAGAAGAATACAAAGCCCTATTAAAAGATATTGAGCACTATAGATCAATATTAGCCTCTGAGAAAAAAGTAGAAGGTATTATTAAAGATGAGCTAGAGGCTATTAAGAAAAAATATGGTGAAGAAAGAC
The DNA here is from genome assembly GCA_030765585.1 of Candidatus Zapsychrus exili. Lineage (GTDB taxonomy): Bacteria > Omnitrophota > Gorgyraeia > Zapsychrales > Zapsychraceae > Zapsychrus > Zapsychrus exili. The sequence goes on from JAVCCJ010000121.1 coordinate 2,675, forward strand.
GCACTGAAATCGCTGCTAAAGCAGAAGAGATTGAAATTGAGGATTTAATCGCTGAAGAAGACATGGCAATTACAATTAGTAATGCTGGATATATTAAAAGACTCGCAGCTTCTGCTTATCGTAAACAAAAAAGAGGCGGCAAGGGCGTATCTGCAATGACAACTCGGGAAGAAGATTTTGTTGAGCAGCTTTTTATTGCCTCATCAAAAGATTATTTGCTGATCTTTTCAAATCAAGGAACGGTTCGTTGGCTTAAGGTCTACGAGATACCTGTTGCATCAAGAGTAGCAAAAGGTAAAAATATTATTAATCTTCTTTCTTTTAGAAAAGACGAAACAATAAGCTCCATAGTTGCCGTTCGTGAATTTACAGATGATCAGCATTTATTTATGGCAACAGCTGGTGGAAATGTTAAAAAGACAAAATTGTCAGCTTTTAGTAATCCTCGTCGTGGAGGCATTGTTGGTATTGGTTTAGAAAAAGATGACTATATGATAGGCGCGGCTTTGAGCAGTGATAAATTTGAAGTTGTTTTAGCTACTAAAGCTGGCAAAGCGCTTCGTTTTTCAGAAAAGCAAGTGCGCAATATGGGTCGTGGAGCAAAAGGTGTGCGAGGGATTAGGTTAGGAAAAGATGATAAAGTTGTTAGTATGTTAGTTTTTCCTCCCGATATTGCAAAAACAGGTAGTACACTTTTAACCGTTACAGCAAAAGGGTTTGTTAAGAGATCAGATTTTGATGCGTATAGGGTACAAGCTAGAGGTGGAAAAGGTATTATTAATCTTAAAGTAACTGAGCGCAATGGACATGTTGCTGGAGTTTTATCTGTTATGCCGGAAGATGAGATAATGACGGTTACTAAGCAAGGTATGATAGTTAGATGTCCTCCAAAAGATATTCGCCAAACAGGAAGAAGTACGCAGGGAGTACGTTTAATTAATTTAGATGAAGGCGATATAGTTGCATCTGTTGCTAATGTTATAGCAAAAGAAGAAGAATAATGGATTGAAATTTTTTACTTGACCAAAAAGAAAACTTGCATATAATAAGTTTCTTGTCGCACAGGAAATTATTAAATAATGTTTTTTGTTGTTTGCTTCAAGGAATCTTCGCCTCGCTAAAGAATTAAAGGTTGCGAAGCTTTCTACTTAATTGAGAGTTTTACATATTAAGATCCTATCGTAAATGAACGTTCAATTTGTGGAGCACAAATGCTCGCAAATTGTTACGTAAATTTATCCTGAGCGTAGCGAAGGATCTGAATTAGCGTATGAATGAATGTTGGTATGTTTATATTATAGAATGTCGTGACAAGACATTATATGTTGGTGTTGCTAAAGATGTAGAAAAGCGAGTAGGGTTACATAATAAAGGTTTAGCTTGTCGTTTTACTAAGTATTGTAAGCCAGTTAAGTTGCTTTATGTTGAAGAAGCGTTGAATCAAAATATTGCATTAAGCAGAGAGAGACAGCTAAAAGGTTTCACGAGACAAAAGAAGCTTGATTTGATTAATAATAAAGATTCTGCAGGCAAATAAACTGCCTTCAGAATCAAATTTTGTTGTACAAAATTTGACCCCATCGTCTAGTTTGGTCAGGACTCGAGCTTTTCAAGCTCGCAACACCGGTTCAAATCCGGTTGGGGTCGTTGAATTGAAAAAGGGCATCTTTTAGGTGTCCTTTTTCAATTTATATGATCTCACGGATGAACTCGACAAATCACCGCAGCGTGGTTCCGGCTCTATTGATCGGCCCTATTAATTTCTTAGAAAAGCGATTAATCTGGCAAGCGTAAGCGAAGTCAAATCTGGCCTACCTCTCTGCGGAACAGAGGGTGAGAGCCGTATCATAAATGAGCCTAAATTTCACTTTAATCTCATTTACCCCTACCGCTACAATTTTCCTATTGACAATTTTGTTAAACTGTTTTATATTTAAACGAGAAATTCGTGCAATACGTGATAAACAAGAGATATGAAACAAACAGGAGGTATAAATGCAAAAGATTCTTGTCGTTGATGATGATCAGGACTTGTCTGGAATCATCAAGTCTGTGCTTGAATATGAAGGATATACGGTTTTTGTGGCAAATGATGCGCAAAAAGGTATAAACATAGCAGAAGAACAGAGTCCAAATCTTATTTTATTAGATATTGTTATGCCTGGTATGGATGGCTCTGAAGCAGTGTCTGTTTTAAAATCTAAAGAATCCACTAAAGACATTCCAGTTGTTTTTCTTACAGGGCTTATGTCTGATGAAGATGAAAACAGCGGAGTTGATGGTATCAATATAGGAGGAGTATATCATCAGGCCTTAGCGAAGCCTTTTGAAAATGTACAATTAATAGAATTAGTTAAAAAATCTTTACAACAAATAGGAAATTAAAATGATAAAAACAGTTTTAACAACACATGAAATGGCAAAATACTGTAATGTTGCGCCACGTACTGTAATACAGTGGGTTAACGAAGGGAAGATTAAATCATATAAAACGCCAGGTAATCATAATAGGGTTGAGTTGTCGGAATTTTTAAGATTTCTACAAGAGTACAATATGCCAATTCCTAAAGAGTTGGATAATTTTGATAAATTAAACAATAATAAAAAAATACTTATTGTTGATGATGATAAAAATATAGCTAGAGCAATCAATAGAGTTCTTACTCTTAAGGGAGAATATGATTTGGAAATTGCTTTTGATGGTTTCGATGCTGGTAGAAAAATAACGATGTTTGAGCCAGATTTGGTAATTTTAGATATTAAAATGCCTGGTATGGACGGTTACGCAGTTGCTGACAGAATAAGGTCGGACGAGCAAACGACAAATATTAAGATACTTGCTATATCAGCTTTTTTTGATGATGAATCTAAGGCAAGGATTGTGTCGTGTGGCGCAGATGCGCATTTAGATAAACCATTTAGTCAAGAAGATTTGTTAGAGAAAATAGAAGAGTTATTACAAAATTAATGAATAATTTTTGGGGGGGCAAAAGAATGAACGAACAAGATGTTGGGAAAGAACATTTTAGAGATAAATTTAAGGATTTGTTTGATAATATGAGTGATGGGGTTGCAATTTATGAAGCTGTAGATGATGGAAATGATTTTATATTTAGAAATATTAATAGGGCTGGTGAAAGAATTTCTAAAGTAAGTAAAGATGAAATTATTAATAAAAGCGTTCTTAAGGTGTTTCCTAATATTGTAGAATTTGGTTTATTTGATGTTTTTAAGAAGGTTTATAGGACAGGAGATCCAGCGCTGCATCCAGCTTCTCTTTATAAGGATAATCGCGTGGTTCATTGGACAGAAAATTACGTATTTAAATTAAAGACCGGAGAAATAGTTGCAGTATATAATGATGTAACTGATTTAAAAAAAGCAGAAGAAGAAATTAAGGGTTTATCAAAGTTTCCTTCTGAGAACTCAAATCCTGTATTGCGCATTAATAATGACAAGACTGTTTTATATGCAAATTTGGTTGCGGAAGATATTTTGTCAAAAGAAAACATAAAGACAGGTAGTGGCTTATATTGTGCACATAGTTGATAGTAATTATTTTAATATATACGGCACAGATATAACTGAGCGTGTTCGCGCTGATGAAGAAAGAAGGTCTTCGAGAAAAATTTTAAAAGCTGTTATTGATAATTCTTCCGCGATTATTTATGTTAAAGATTTAGAGGGAAAATATATTTTAATTAATTCAATGTTTGAGAAGATATTTCATATATTACGGGAAGATGCAGTGGGAAAAACAGATTATGAATTGCTTCCAAAGAAAACAGCAGATGCGCTTAGGGTCGCTGATTTTAAAGTGTTGGAACACAATATGCCTGTTCAAATAGAGGAAGATGTTCCGCACGATGATGGTATGCACCATTATGTTTCTATTAAATTTCCTCTTTGTGATGATAGTGGAAAATTAATAGCTGTTTGTGGCATGTCAACAGACATTACCGAGAGAAAGAAATCAGAAAAAGATATGCAGATATATGTTGAAGAGTTGGAATTTTATAAAAAGGTTACTGTTGAGCGTGAAATAAAATTAATTGAATTAAAAAAAGAAGTAAATACGCTTTATAAAAAATTGGGGCAAACAGATAAGTATGATTTATCTTTCGCGGATGATAAAGAACAGGGAGAATAATAGAATATGCTGAATATTAGAGGACAACAAAAGAATAAAGGGATCTTGTTGGCTATTTTTATTGGTTTTATAGCGCTAATAATCAAGCGTTCTGTAAACAGTGCAGTTTTTGACCCTTTGGTTGTTGCTATGATTTTAGGAATATTAATAAGATCTTTTTTTAAGTTTAGTAAAGAAATGGTCGCAGGGTTAGCAAAGGTTCCAGAGACATTTATACCTTTAGGGGTTATATTGTATGGAGCGGTCAATCTTAATTTTACAAAAATTTTTACAGTTGATACAAGCCATATTTTTCTTTTGTTTATTGTTTTTATTGTATACATTGTATCAGCCGTTGTTCTTTCTAGTTTATTTGGGCTTAATGAAAAGACAGGATATTTAATTGCTACAGGGTCTGCTATTTGTGGCGCATCTGCGATAACAATTGCTTCAAAAGCTATAGATGCTGAGCCAGATGATGTTTCAATTTCTTTGCTTCCAGTTTTTTTGTCAGCTTTGATAGGACTTTTTATTGTATTGCCTTTTATAAGGTTTGTTTTTAGTTTTGAAGATATGGGCTATGGAGTTTTAGCAGGAACAGTGTTGCAATTCACAGGATTTGTTAAAGCGTCAGTTGCAGGGCTTCCCGCAGAAGTTAAAACGATAGCGCTTTCAATTAAGGCAATAAGATATGTTGGCTTATTGCTTGTGATACCTTTGTTTGCTAGTTTTGTAAAAGGCAAAATGTATTTTCCATGGTATTTGTGGTGTTTTTTAGGTGCTGGAGTTTTATGTAGTTTTGCGCCAGATACTGCTGCTGTATTGCGACCAACATTTAAATTAATATTAAATATATTGTGGAGCATTGCTATGGCCGCAATTGGTCTAAATGCTAATTTAAAAGATTTGTTTACGAAGAGAGGTTTAAGGGCATTTTTTGCAAGCTTTATTTCATTTATGCTCGCAGTTTCTGTTTTTATTATAGGTACAATTTATATATAAATTAATTTTTTTGGTTTTAAGAAATATTTATTATGAGAATACTTTCAAGATTAACAATTTCATTTTTAGTAGTAGCTTTGTTTGTTTTAATGGTTGGCTATTATTCAGCAAGCAAAAGTTATGTGATTTTAAAAGAGAGCATAGAAAAGCAAGCTATTGTTTTAACACAAGAAATTGCTAATAAAATAGACAGGAATCTTTTTAATAAAATAGAGAAGGTGTATATATTTCTTGATGATCCATTGTTAAAAGATAAGCTTGTTGAGTCTAATAGAGAGTTTGCCGCAAGAGAGAATGTTCAAGAGTATATTTTAGAGAACGATAAAACTTGGGTAGGGGCAGCACAGGGAACAAGAACATCTTTTATGGAAGATATTATTAATAATCAAATGTCAGGAAGAATAAAATTAAGATTTGATCAACATAATGTTAAACAAGAGCATAAAGAGTTTGGGGAAGTATTTATAACGAATAGATACGGTGTAAATATTGCGCAAACATCAAAAACATCTGATTATTATCAGGCAGATGAAGAGTGGTGGAGGAAAGCTAAAGATGATGGGCTTTATGTTTCTAATGTTGCATATGATGAAAGCTCTCGAATGCTCTCTATTGCTGCTTGTATGAGAATTGATTCTGATCAAGGTGATTTTTTAGGAGTTATTAAGGGTGTTATAAATTTAGAGGATACTATTGCTATTGTAAAAGAATTAGAGAACAGAAACATCGAAGAGGAGGATCTTGTAGATTATAAGCTAGTAACTAGTACGGGGAAGATTATGTATGCGACAGAAGATCTTGAGTTTTTTTCAGTTCTTAGTGAGCATTTGATGTCGCACATTATAGCGCAAGGGAGAGTAGGTACTTTTTTAGATCAGGGTGATGTAGATAAAAGAAAACAAGAGATGTTTGTGTTTGCTCAATTAGAAGGATATAAATATTATGATGGTTTAGGGTGGATTGTAATTATGGAATATGATGCGAAGAAATTGTTTTTTTCTGTAGAAAAATTTAAAAAAGATTTACTTTTAGTATCATTTTTTGCAGCGCTCTTTGTTATTGCATTGGGTTTAATAGTTGCTAATTCTATAGCAGACCCACTTAACAAACTAACAGATATGGTAAAAGCAGTAGATAGAGGGGAGATTGGTGTAAAAGTAGATATTAATACAAAAGATGAGATGGCAGATTTAGCAAAGTTATTCAATGAAATGGTTGCTAACTTATCAGAAAAAACTGTCTCAAAAGAATATTTAGACAACATAATAAAAAGTATGGTTGACTCTCTTGTTGTAATTAATGTAGAAGGCAAAATTATTGATGCCAACAAGTCTTTGGTAAATCTTTTGGGATATGATAAAAAAGATTTAATTGGTTGCGATATAAAGGATTTGTTTTCTTTAGAGGATGCTCAGACGGTAAGCCTTACAGGAGGTTGGTTGGGCAGGCTAATAGAAGAAGGTGTTCTTAAAGGATGTGAATTAAACTATAAAACTAAGAATAATAAAGAAATACCTATTGTTTTAAGTGGTTCTGTTGTGAATAGCAAAGAAGGACAAACTCTTAGCATTGTTTGTGTGGCGCACGATATTACGAATCGTAAAAAGTCTGAGAGCGCCTTGCAAGCAAAACAAAAAGAGCTACAAGAAAGTAATGCAGATTTGGCTAAAAATGAGAAAGCTTTAAGAAATATGTTTTTTGATCTTCAAAAAGCACATGAGGATTTAAAGTGGCACACAAGCAATTGAGAAAATTATGATGGATCCGCCAGATGTTGCTTTAGTTAATTTAAGTCTTGTTGATTTGCTTGGGGATTTGGTCGTGCAGCGTTTAGCAAGAATGTCTAAAACGTCAGATGTTAAATATATATTGTATGCGCAAACAGGAGAACATCAGCAGTCTATTATTGATCATTTTGCTGAGAAAACAGGTGTAGTCAAATGTATGGAGTATGCGCATCCAGATGAGCTATTGGCAGCGACTGATAATCTTTTTAATAAGAAGTTAATTTCTTGCGTAATAAGCAATAATATATAAAGGGCCACTTTTATAAGTGGTCTTTTTTATTGATGATGCGAAATTTTCGGAGTATAATCAAAAAGCTACTGACAAACAATGCATAACAGTTTTTAATTGAGTGTTACAGGAGAGTTATATGACAAGTAAAAAGAATAGAAAGACCCCTAGAAGAAAAGTGCGGATTCCTGTTTTTGCTTGGGATGCAAGTGATGAGAAAAAAGAAGGAGAAGGAAAGACTCTTGTTACAAGAGACTTGAGTGCAAATGGTATAGGGTTTTATTCTAATGATATATCTACAGTTGGTACTGTTTTAAATGTTGATATGTATTTTCCTAAAAAAGAAACACCTGTATCTTGTCAAATTAAAATCACTTTTGTTAAAGCTTTAACACAATCTTCGAAATATATTTTAGGTGCTTTTTTTGTTGATTTAAGCGCAGAAGATAAGGAGTTTATTGTAATGTCTTTAAAGGGTATGGATCTTTATTTGCTTTTAGAGAGCATGTTAAAAGGCGGTGCTTCAGATTTGCATTTAACTGTTGGTAGACCTCCTATGGTGCGACGAGATGGAAAAATTTTGGAAATGGCAGCAGAGCCTTTAGAAGAAGGACAAATAGAGGCAATGCTATATCCTCTATTGACTGATGAACAAATTAGCCTTTTTGAACAGGTACGTGAAATGGATTTTGCTTTTTCTCCTGATGTAAGCTCTAGATTTAGAGTTAACATGCATTGGCAAAAAGGATTTGTTGAGGCAGCAATAAGAAATATTCCAACAAAAATAGCTTCCTTTCAAGAGCTTGGGCTTCCCGAGAAACAGTTAGAAGATTTTTGTAGTGAACAGGCAGGACTTCTCTTGATTGCTGGAACAACAGGATCTGGAAAAACAACGACATTATCTTCTATAGTGAATTTTATTAACAATAATTACAAAAAAGTTATTATTACTGTGGAAGACCCTATTGAATATACCTTTAAAAGTAATAACAGTATTATAAAACAAAGAGAGCTGGGGAGCGATACTCGCTCATATGCTGAGGCCTTAAAAAGAGGTCTAAGGCAAGACCCTGATATTCTTTGTGTTGGAGAAATCTTAGACGGAGAGTGTTTGTCGGCAGCATTGCGAGCAGCCGAAACAGGACATTTGGTTATATCAACTGTTCATGCTCCTAATGCAATTTCTGCCATCGAAAGATGCGTAAACTTTTTTCCACCAGAACATTCAGCGTCTATTTGTCAGCAAATATCTTCTTGTCTTTCTTCTATATTGTTTCAGGTGCTTATTCCTAGAAAAGACCAAAAAGGGAGGTTGCTTGCTACAGAATTGTTGTTAAACAATCATGCTGTAAAAAATTTAATAAGAGAAGGCAGATTTAGTATGATGCCTAATGTAATGCAAACTGGTCGTAATGTTGGAATGTATACTATTGAAAATAGTTTAGAGGAGTTTTATAAAAAAGGTCTTATAGAAGAAAGCGTTATGTTAGATTATATAAATCAAGATTATACTCAAAAGTTATAATTTTAATAAAGAATTTGTAATGTGATTATGTTGCCTCGCCTAAAATGCGAGGCATTTTAGTAAAACTATAAAACAAAAGGAAATGGAATTATGCTGGATGTAATGTTTTATGAGGTTTTTAAAGAAGAGGAAATTGCTATAAAGAAATATTTGCCAAGCAATATTAAAGCCGATTTTACTTTTAAGACAATACAGGCAAGTGGCGACGCTGATGTGTGTGCTAAGATAATTTCTATAAGAACGCAATCCATTGTTCCTTTGAATTGGGCAAATAGTTTAAAGGGAATATTGTCGAGAAGCCAAGGCTATGATCACTTGCTTGATTATAAAAGCAAGATAGATAGCGATATTGTTTGTGGATATTTAGATAAGTATTGTTCTTTCAGTGTCGCCGAGCATGCGATAATTTTAATGATGATGTTGTTTAAGAACATAAAAAAGCAATTGAGTAATTTTGATACGTTTAAAAGAGATGACATAACAGGGGTTGAGCTAAGAAATAAAAACGTTCTTGTTGTTGGAGTAGGAAGCATTGGATCTGAAATTGCTTCAATAGCTCAGGCTTTAAAAATGAATGTGCAAGGAGTTGATATTGATAAAAAATTAGAGTGCATTAAATATGTTGCATTAGAAGATGGCATAGCTGATGCGGATATTGTTTTTTGTGCGCTTCCTTTGACTAAAGAAACTGATGGAATATTAAATTATCAGAGTTTAAACAAAGCTAAAGAAGGCCTTATCTTTGTTAATATAGCTCGAGGAGAAATATCTCCAATGAAAGATTTAAAAAAGTTGTTAGATGAAGGTATTCTAGGAGGACTAGGGCTTGATGTTTATGAGCAAGAACAAACATTAGCATCTTTTTTAAGGGACAATGGAGAGCAAAAAGATATTGTTGATATCGTCTTAGAACTTAAAGGAAAAGACAACTGCCTGTTTACTCCGCACAATGCTTTTAATACACAAGAAGCTTTGGATAAGAAGGCGAGTTTTAGTGCTCAGGCCATTGTTGAATTTTTAAAAGACGGAAAGTTTCCGCGTCAATTATGATATATACGATAAAATAAATATAACAAGAGAGTGAAAATGAAAATAGCCACCATTCAATTTAATTCTACTGATAATAAAGTCAGAAATATAAAAGAAGCTGTGCGTCTAGTAGAGAAAGCAGCTAAAGCTGGAGCTCAATTTATTCTTCTTCCAGAACTTTTTGTCTTTAGAGGAAAATTGACAAGTAAGGTTTTAAATGAAATATCTGAGAATGTCGACGGAGATACTGTAAAAATCTTTTCTATTTTAGCTAAGAAATATAAAGTTTTTATTTTATTGGGCTCTATTTATGAGAAATCCAAAAACCTAAAGAAGATATACAATACATCTGTTTTGATAAATGATAAGGGTAATACAATTGCACAATATAGAAAGATTAATTTATTTGATGCCATTGTTGATGGCAAAAAAATACAAGAGAGTAAGTTTTTCTTAAAAGGAAAGAATTTAATAACAGCAAAGGTTGGCGATTTTAAGGTAGGGTTATCGATTTGTTATGATGTTCGTTTTTCTGAATTATATAAGGAATATAAAAATAAGAAAGTAGATATTGTATGTGTTCCGGCTGCATTTACTAAAACAACGGGAGAGGCACATTGGGAGATTTTAATACGAGCGCGTGCCATAGAAGGACTTTGTTATGTTTTGGCTCCAAATCAAGTAGGTAAAGATAATAGGGGTAGATATTCGTATGGACATAGTATGATAGTTGACCCTTGGGGTAAAATTTTAAAAGAGGCAAAGTCTAATAAAGCCGAAATTCTTTTTGCTGAGCTTGATAAAAATCAAATAAAAAATAATAGAAAAGCTTTAATGTCGTAGTACAATGTTTTTGCAAATTAACATTGTTTTTAAAAGGAAAGGTTTGTTATGCAGAAAAAAAGCGTTCGAATAGCTGTTACAGGTGCAGCTGGACAAATAGGATATGCATTACTTTTTAGAATAGCATCAGGTCAGATGTTTGGACAAGATACTGAAATACATCTTAATTTAATAGAATTAGTTCCTGCCTTAGGTGCTTTAAAGGGTGTTGTTATGGAGCTTGATGATTGTGCCTTTCCGCTACTAAAGGCAATTACGCAAACAGCTGATCCGAGTATAGGATTTAAAGATGTGGATTGGGCTTTGCTTATAGGTAGCGTTCCTAGAAAGGAAGGGATGGCAAGGAAAGACCTTATTAATATTAATAGTAATATATTTTCAATTCAAGGAAAAGCAATTGCTGAGCATGCAAAGAAAACTTGCAAAGTCCTTGTGGTTGGAAACCCTTGTAACACAAATGCTTACATCGCTAAGGAAGTGGCAAAAAACATTCCAAAAGAGAATTTTTTTGCATTAACTATGTTAGATCAAAGTAGGGCGAGCGCATTATTAGCAGAGAAAGCTGATGTAAGCGTGTCTGTTGTTCAAAACCTTATTATTTGGGGCAATCATTCTGCAACGCAATATCCAGATTTTTATAATGCAACAATAAATGGTCAAAAAGTAATTGATGTGATTTTAGATGAAGATTGGCTTCAAACGGAATTTATAGAAAAAGTACAGAAAAGAGGGTCTGAAATCATTAAAGCTCGTGGTTTTTCTTCGGCAGCATCTGCAGCAAATGCAGTTGTTGATACAGTTAAAAAGCTAACAGAGCCTACAAAAGAAGATGAGTTTTTCTCTTTAGCTGTTTGTTCTGATGGTAGTTATGGCACAGAAGAGGGGCTTATTTTTAGTTTTCCAGTATATTTTGATGGTCAAGATGTAAAAATTGCACAAGGTGTTGAGCTTAATGATTTTTCTTTAGCTAAGATAAAAGCTACTTTAGAAGAACTTCAGTCTGAAAAAGAAACAGTGAAAGGTCTTCTATCTCCTTGATAGCAAAGACTCTGCGGCAGCGTATGTTTTAAAGTCCCACCTATATATAGTATAATTTATATAAAATTAAAATAAGTGCAAATATGTTAGACCCTAAGGTCAAAATATGTTAAGATTTTTAAAAAGGCGTGTTTAGGGGTGTCTTTTGAAGATTTGTTGCGCTTGCCCCAAGACCTTGTTTTTTAAAATCTTATAGTATATACTTGTATAACATATATTTTTTATTATATATAGAGGGGGAGAAAATTTAATGGATAGAGTTAATAAAAACATAGGGATTTTGTGCCTTTGTTTGCTTGTGATGTTTGTTGTTGGGTGTGATCAAATAAAAGCAATTTCAGAATATTTTAATAAGACAAACAAAGAAGTAGAAGTGAGCCAGGATGTTGTAATTCCGCAAGAATTAAAAGCTGCCACACCTGCAATTATCGAAGCAAATGTTTTAGCCGCAGTAGGCTCTTGGAGCATAACAGTTGAAGAATTTAAAGAAAGATTAGCTGCGCTTAAAGCCGCCATGCCAGAATTTAATATTGATAGCGTTGAAGATAAAAAGGCAGTATTAAATGAGATAATTAATCAACAGCTATTAGTTCTAGATGCTGAGCAAAAAGATATTGATGAAGAAAAAGATGTTTTAGCTGCAGTAGATGAATTTAAAAAAACAATTTTAGTCAGAGAACTAATAATGCGTAAAACACAAGAAATAGCAGTTACGGATGAAGAAATAGCCGCATTTTATGACGAGAGGAAAGATGTTTTAATAACGTCGATAGAATTGAGAGTTAGAGAAATTGTTGTTGGATCTCAAGAAGCTGCAAATGAAATTTTAGCTGATATTTTAAAGGGAGCTGATTTTGTTAAAGCAGCAACAGAAAAATCAATAGCACAAAGCGCGGCTAATGGTGGAGATCTAGGTTTTATTAAGGAAGCTCCTTTTGCTGAGATGGTAAATCCATTACTTGCACTTGAAAAAGGAGGAGTTAGTAGTGTTTTTAAGGGGCCGGAAGGATTTTATATTGCTAGATTAGAAGATAAAAAAGGTGGAGAACAGATTCCTTTTGAGGAAATTAAAGCAGATATATCGCAAAATTTAACAGCTGTAAAACAACAACAAATGATTTTAGATTATATCAATCAGTTGCGAGCTCAGATAGATATAAATATTAACGAAAGTCTTTTAGAATAAAGAGAGGTAAAAATGAACATAGAAAATAAAAAACAATTTGCAACGATCTTGCTTGCAGTAGGCCTTGGTCTTTTTGCTGCTTTTTTGACCAGTCAATATGTCAGAAAAAGTGTTGAGAATCAAACAACAATATTAGCTGAAGACTATGCAAAACAAAATGCAATGCAGGCAGAGAAAATGAAGCAAGACATTGTTATGTTACGTCAACAGCTTGAGAAAGAAATACAAGGTGTTATGAAAAAACAAGGGACAGCTAAAAAAGTTGATGCGCCAAGAGAAAAAATGGTTCGCGCAGAAGCTTTTTCTGTTAAGACTCCTATTGGTAAAAGAGCAATTACTATTTTAATTGATCCTCTTTCTGCCGTTGGTGGTTTAGTTAATCCAGGCGATTCAGTAGATATTATTGCTCATTTAGAGATTCCAAATGCTTACGATGAAGAAGAAGCTCCAGAGGATGTGACAACAATTTTATTTCAAAATATAGAAGTTTTAGCTATTAATACTAATTTTGAGCCAATAAATAATGCTCCAAATTATGTAGCACAACAACAAGCTAAGAAATTAAATATCACCTTAGCACTGGAGCCAGAGGCTGCAGCGCTTCTTACTTTTGCTGAAAAGAATGGCAAGTTACAATTATCTTTAAGGGGACCCAATGAAGATGAAACAGGAGTCTTTAGAGTTGCATCTTGGGAATCTTTATCTAATTTTGTTTTAGAAAGACAAGGAACAAATTTAATAGTTCCAGGAGCATATAAACAAGAAGTGCCAATTAAGAAAAATATTATTATAAATCAAGAAGTAGAAGAAAGCGGACCGTATATTCAAATTTTTAAATCAGGGATAGAATACGAATAGATAAAAAAATAAAATCTTTTGGGAAACCAATGGAAGTGTTTGATGCTGTTGTAGACGCATCAGGCATAAAATCGCATTTATAATTTATGTTTTTGTTTGCATAAATTATGTGCTTATTTAAGGAAATGAACTATGAAAAAATACAGCATATCAAAAAAGAGCATACTTTCTATTATGTGCATGTCGTTATTATTAATGACGTGTATTGCCACATCTTTTGCTTTAGCTGAAGATGCGGCCGAAACAAAAGAAACCATTGATACTCTGGGTATTGCCGAAATTAGCATGATAAAAGGAGAACTTGATACACTTAAAGTTTATTCTTTGACCAGAGTTTCTTTAACTGATCCGTCTGTAGCTGATATTGTTGATGCAAACGCTAACGAGATTTTACTTATCGCAAAAGAAGAGGGCCAAACAGCGCTTTTTATTTGGGATAAACATGGAAAAAGAACTCTTGCGGTAAATGTTTTTAATCAACATTTAGAAAGTATTAAAGGTAGACTTGAAGACTTGCTTGATTCTGCTGGTATTTCTGGAATAGTGGTCGAAGTCAACAAAAAAGAAGGAAAGGTCATTGTTGTTGGAGATATAAACGAAGAGCAACAAGAACATTTTGATAAAATTATAGCACCTTTTGACAGAGATCTTATTTTATTGACCAGAGAAGAAAAAGCCGAAGATCTTATTCAAATAGATTTGCAAATCACAGAGCTAATTACAACTTTATCTGAAACCATAGGTGTAGATTGGTCTGCAGGTGATGAAAATAGTGTTGTGTTAACATACGCAGAAAATATGCCTACTTTCAATCAAGGGGGAGTTCAGGATATTGTAAAAGTAGGAGCTTTTAATAGAACCTCAGCTTTGCTTGCAACAGTAAATGCTCTTGTATCAGAAGGAAAAGCAAGAATACTTTCTCAACCAAAACTAGTTGTTGTTAGTGGAGAAGAAGCAAGTTTTTTAGTTGGAGGTGAGATACCAGTTAGGACAACAACTGTTAATGATGATGGTACTGCGGAAAATATAGAATATAAAGAATATGGCATTGGTATGACAATTCAACCTACTATTAGAAAAGAGAAAATTGATATAATTCTTGATACAGAAATAAGTGATATAGACGGTTCTTCTCCTGCAGGAGCAGATGATGTTGCATTCTTAACTAGAGCAGCTCAAACACAACTTTATCTTGAAGACGGGCAAACGATTGTTATCGCTGGTTTGATTAAAAGTAATAAAAATGAAAGTAGAACTTCGGTTCCATTTTTTAGCAAAATTCCTGTTTTAGGGCTTTTGTTTAGAAGTAGATCTAATCCAGCGGCGAATCAAGATACAGAAATTGTTATATCTCTTACACCTCATATTTTAGTGGAAGAGAAGAGAAAAGAGGTTGTGGTAGATGAGATAAAAGAAATAGTTAGAAGAGAAGAAATTATTACTATAATTAATAATGTTTTAGAAGAAGAGATTGTGGAAATTGATGAAGTGGTTGAAGAGACAGAAGGAATGGAAAATGTAGCAGAGAATGCAGAAGCGGCAAATAAAGGTACTATTTATACAGAGGAAGCTACAGAATTAGAAGAAGTTGAGGCAATTATTGAGGAAGAAAAGGAAGCAGAAGAAGTTGATTTGTTTTTTTTAGCAGACGATGATTCTGTTCCAATAGATGAAAAGCCTTATCAAGCGCCAGAAAATGATTATATTTTAGAAGGTATTCCTGAAGAGATGCAGAACTATGTAAAGGGTGTTCAGCAAGCAATTTTTGAGTCCATATCCTATCCTATCGAAGCAGAAAATTATGGCTGGGAAGGTATGGTTAAGTTAGGTATGCTTATTTTAGACGACGGAACACTTGCTTTTGCTCTTGTTAAAGAATCTTCAGGATACGAAGTTTTTGATAACAACGCTTTAGAAACAGCTAAGAATTTAGCACCATATCCGGCATTTCCATCTGATACTGATCTTATGGAGTTAAGCGTAACAATACCTATCGTATATTCCTTA
This sequence comes from Candidatus Zapsychrus exili, assembly GCA_030765585.1. Classification (GTDB taxonomy): domain Bacteria; phylum Omnitrophota; class Gorgyraeia; order Zapsychrales; family Zapsychraceae; genus Zapsychrus; species Zapsychrus exili. Next base: position 18,308 of record JAVCCJ010000121.1, read on the forward strand.
GATAGTAAATAGCAAATTTTAATAAAGAAATTTTAGTTTATGAGCTGTAAAACAATTACTATCTTTAGTAACAAAGGTGGCGTAGGAAAAACTTTTGTTACTATTAATTTAGCTACCGCACTTGCATCCGCAGGTAAAAAGACACTTGTCATCGATTTAGATTTTCAAGCAGGCCAAGATATGGCAAGAATGCTTAATTTATCTCCTAGAGGGTCTGTTGCTGACTCTTTGTCTAACATAGAAAGCGCAGAGAATCCTGATGTAATAAAAGAATACGTAGCACAACATAAGTCAGGCTTGCACTTTATTCCTGCCGTTAAGAATACCAAACAAATAGGTCATGTTACCCCAGACAATATTAAGCTTTTTATGAAGAAAGTAGCTAAGGTATATGATTATATTTTAGTTGATGCCGGTAGATCATTTAATGAAACTCTTGTAACAGTATTTGATTATTCTAATCTTATATTGCTTGTTGCTACTCCAGATGTTTTGGCAGTTTATCAGGTAAAGTGGTGTTTAGATATTTTGCAAAATCTACAGTTTCCTGCAAATATGATAAAGCTTATATTAAATAGATCTGAGAGCAAAGGCTCTGTGGCGTGGCAAGAAATAAGGACTGCCTTGCCTTGTGAAATCTTTAGTCATATTCCTTCTGACGGCAAAATAGTTGGTACTGCGATGAATAGAGGTGTTCCATGTGTTTTAGATAGCCCTAAATCTAAGGTTGCGGAAGCGTTTGTTAAGATGACACATATGCTAAGTCGAGAAGATATTTTTGTTGATGTAGCTGATACTGATAAGATTCGATCAACAGAAGGATTTGTGAAACCTGGTCAATTTTGGGAGAAGTTTGGGATATTTAAACAAAGCGGGCAAACAGAAAATGTTCTCGGCACTGTAGAAGATGAATTTGCTAATTTAAAACAAAAAATACATGAAAAACTTATTGAAAGACTTAACTTAGAAGGCATTACTCTTGAGAATTTGAATGATCAGCAGACAATAGAAAAAGTTAAAAAGTCTTCAGAAGATATTGTAAGAGATTTGTTGGCAGAAGAAATGGGTGGTAATATTTCTTCTCATGAAGAGCGAGCCAGAATAATTAAAGATATTGTAAACGAGGCTCTTGGATTAGGTCCCTTGGAAGATCTTCTCGCTGATCCGGACGTAACTGACATTATGGTTAATAGTAAAAATGAAATTTATGCTGAAAAGAACGGAAAAATAATATTAACTAATAAAACTTTTGTGTCAGATTCAAAGATGAGGGCGATTATTGATAGAATTATTGCTCCTTTAGGAAGACGTATTGACGAATCAACACCTATGGTTGATGCGCGACTTCCGGATGGTTCAAGAATTAATGCTATTATCCCACCTTTAGCATTAAACGGACCAATGATTACTATTAGAAAATTTGGACAAGAAAGACTTACTATCGCAGATTTGCTTACTATGCATAAAAGTATTACACCTGAGATATCGTCTTTTTTGCAGGCTGCTGTTGTTGCGCGTAAAAATATTATTGTCTCCGGAGGAACAGGTGCTGGTAAAACAACACTTTTAAATGTACTTTCTGAGTTTATTCCCGACGGAGAGCGTATTATTACAATAGAAGATGCTGCTGAGCTTAGACTCAAGAAAACTCATTGTGGAAGGCTTGAATCTAGACCAGCAAACGTTGAAGGAAAAGGAAAAATAACGATAAGAGATTTATTTGTTAATTGTCTTCGTATGCGTCCAGATAGAATTGTTATTGGTGAGTGTCGTGGTGGAGAGGTATTAGATATGCTTCAGGCAATGAATACAGGACACGATGGATCCCTTACAACAATTCATGCTAATTCTACGAGAGATGTTTTGACGCGTCTTCACTCTTTGATTTTATTAAGTGGTATTGAACTTCCAGTTCGTGCAATAAACGAGATGGTAGCCTCTGCAATAGATTTGATTGTCCACATAAGCCGTTATTCTGATGGTACAAGAAAAGTAACAGGAGTGTCTGAGGTAATTGGGATAGATGATGAATTCCAAATAATTTTAAATGATGTTTTTATCTTTAATCAGCAAGGTATTGATGAGAATGGCAATATTATTGGAAATTATGAAGCCACTGGATATGTTCCTGAATGTTACGAAGATTTTTCAACGCGCGGTATTAAGATTGATAAAGCAATATTTAATAAACCAAAATAAATCCCACCATAAATAAGTTGTAATCCTTCGTATGCAAATTATAAATATAACAAATAATACCACAATTGCAACTGATGTTGTCGTTGCCGATACTTTTAAAACTCGAGCAATAGGCCTTTTAAATAGAGAGGGCATTAATGATGGCGAGGCTCTTGTGATCACAAGATGCCAGTCAATACATATGTTTTTTATGAAATTTGCTATTGATGTAATTTTTGCAGATAAAAATAATCGTGTTGTTGGGCTAGTTAAAACGATAAAACCTTTTTGTTTGAGCCCTCTATTCTTTAAAGCAAATTATGCTGTTGAGCTTTCATCTGGCACAATACTTGCCACAAATACCTCTATTGGAGATCAAATAGAGCTAGCGTAACCAAAGCCCCTACCTTTTTATTGACCACAAACATACCTATGTTATACTACAAGTAAGAAATGTCCAATCTGAATGAGCGCATAATTTACGCGACTAAAAGAAGCGCCAATTGCAGTGTGAATTTCTACTTGTTGGTAGACAGGCATCCCTGCGAAGGTACGTAAAGTCCCGTTGGGACCACGTCCCTTTACGGGCAGGGATCTAAATGGACTCCCGCCTACGCGGGAATGACATTTGATACATTATAAAATTCAAACATAAGCGAAAGTTCATATATGGGAGTAATTTACAAGTTTAAACAAGAAGTAATTGATTTTATATTAAGTCAAAAGAAAGAAAACTCTGTGCTTAGTTGTCGTAAGCTTGCGGATATTGTGTCAAAGAAGTTTAGCTTGGTTGTATCAAAGTCTTCTATAAATACTATTCTTAAAAAAGCTCAATTAAGTAGTTCTGTTGGAAGAAGAGCTACAAAAAGTGAAAAAGGATTTAAAATTCCTGAAGCAAAGAAAATGCAAATTCAGGAGAATTTAAGGCAGGTTGGTCTTGATTTGTCTGGAAAAGATCAAAAAGATGAAAAAATGGTACAGTCTTCAGCTTTAGAATCTGATCAAGTTAAAATATTAGATAGCGAGCGTTTGGCAGCTAGTATTGAATCTTTAATACAGGAGCCATCTGAAGAATCGCAAGAGTCTGTTATTTCTCATCAGCCTGAACCCGAGTTGGATAATGATTTAGAAGCAAAAGAAGAATTTATTAGTCTTCAAAAAGATATTTTTGAGCAAGATATTGAGAAAGTAGAGTCACATCAGGAGAAGGAAGTAATAGAAGAAATAGATGAAGATGTTGATATTGGAGATGTTGAAAGAAAATATAATGATTTTCTTGATTATGTGGGTCATCTGCGTTCGCAAAAGAAATCATTGTCTTTCTTGAGTCGTTTTGAAGGAATGGGTGCGATTTTCTTGAAAATATTGCAATGGGAATTTGATAGTGAGGCATTTTTCAGAGATTTTCTTAAAAATAAGATAAATGGAGTGCTTTTAGACGGATTTGAAAAAGTATGCGATGCTTTTCTTTGTTTTAAACTTTTAGGGATAGATGGGCTAGAGCATATTGATAAGTATAAACATTATGCTTTGCCAGTTTTAGGTGATTATGGAGAAGAATTCTCAAGGTTGATAGAAAATAAAGAAGATCTTGAAAATGTTTTGGTCAATTTTTCTGATGATAAATTTTTGCAAAATATAAAAGGAGAATATGTAAGAGAAAAAGAACAGCTGTTTTTAAAAGTTCGAGGATTTAAAATAATTTTTGAAGATGCAGAATCTTTGTTTATTGATGCTGGGCTTAAATCGTTTTATAAAAATATACCACCAGAGAGACTGGCATGTTCTTTTAAAAAATCTTTTAGTTGTCTTTCAAGAAGTTTTGTAAGTAATAATTATCCAGCGGTGTTTTATCATATTGATGACGAGACACAAGAATTAGTTAGCCTAGTGAACATTGTAGATATTTTAGAGAATTTAAGCTTAAAAGTAATAAAAGAAATAGAGATGTTGGGTTTAGATGGCGAGAATTTATCAACGTTTTCAATAATACCTAATATTAAGCGCAAGATAATTTTTGGGCTAAACGCTTCTTGTCAGGCAGTAAAGATACAGTTGCAGCAGCTGGATTCTTCCTTAACAAAACCTTTTTATCATGAACAAGCAGACAAAATTTATTATTACTGTGAAGATACTATTATTTCTTCTGAAGATAAAAACGGCAAGCAAACAGATTTAAAATTGATAGCACTTTGTTCTGATAAGACTAAAGATTTTGAACTTGTTATTGTTACAAATATGGTTTCATCTGTGGCTTTTGATATAATTTCTGCTTATTTTGACAGAATTCCATATTTGCCAAGTTCTTTTTCTGTTTGTGATGCAATAGATTGTGATAATGCTTTTGACAATGTAGACGTTTTAAGTGTTTTGGATGTCATAAATGACCTTAAAAGTGTGTTTGATAATTGTTTCCAGCGTTATCTCTTTGGAGCTGGGATATCTTCTGATAATGTAAGTGACTTTAAGGCAAAGCTTTATGAACTTCCAGGCTATTTGCAAAAGGATAATGAGCTTCTAAAGGTTATTTTAGATGCATCTGAAGACTTTCCTTATTTTAAGGAATTGCAGAATATTGTTAAGGTTGTAAATAGTCAAAATATTTTAGATAAAGAAAATCGTAAGATTTTCATTGAAATTGCTCCTTCTTGATAGACTTTGTAATTTATTGTAGCGTTTTTCGCTAACTTGCCTAAAGGAAGCGTTATTCATATTTCCTCCGATGCTTCTTGACGATACTTATACATATGATATACTTTATAGTACTAAGGGTTTTGTGCTTAGTTTTGATAAAAACGCTTAAAATAGTATTTGAGGCGTTTTGGTTATTTGACATGTTATATTTATATGTTATATTTATTGGATAAAATGCCTAAAATTAGGCTTTTAATTCTTCAAAAATTTAAGAGGATATGAAATATCCTGATTTTTGAAGAGATTCTGAATAATCAGAATCATACAGCCCCTTTTGCATAGGAGAAGAAGACGTTAAAGGAAGAGTGGGGGCAAGGTCATTTGTAGCAACAGATAGGTAAACCGCGATGATGCATTTAATAAAAACAAAAGGAAACAAGGGTCAACACTTAATAGAATATGCCATGGTCGCGGCTATTGTAGCAGCAGCAGTGGTCGCTATGAGTACCTATGTGTTTAGGTCAGTTCAGTCTACGCAACAAATGATTCATAAAGAGTCTAGAAACGAATAACAAGAAGTTAGAACAAAAGTAAAATAGAATTGATAACCTTTTAAGGAGGTCATAAGCGATGTTAAAAAGAAATAAATTAAAAGTACAAACAAAGAAAAAAGGACAAAGCACGGTTGAATATATTATTTTAGTTGCTGGTGTTTTAGCAGCTTTAATTGTATTTCTACGACCAGGTGGTCCATTTAATAATGCATTAGACTCAACTTTAAATTCACAATTAAGCGAAATGAACACTATGTCTAGTAGATTAGCGGATTCTCATAATCCAGACGTAAGATGACGAACGCTATGTTTAGTAGATTAGCGGATTCTCATAATCCAGGCTAATCTAGGCGTATAGTTTTTTTTGTAGTAGAATTAATTGTAGAATTTAATCAGTTGAAAGTTAAATTTTATTTTAGGAGGATTAAACAAATGTTAAGAAAATTAATTAAAAATAAGAAAGCTCAGAATACTGCAGAATACGCTATTTTGATATCTCTTGTTGTAGCTGGTATTGTTGCTATGCAGACGTATGCGCAACGTGCTCTTCAAGCAAGAGTTTATTCAGCATCTGAGTTGTTATCAACTTCTGCAAATAGTACAGAGGCCGCAGGTTGGTCTTTAGGCGAAGAAAAACAATATGAACCTTATTATCTTAATCAAAGTTATGATGTTACATCAGAAGATCAAGAACGCCGTAGTCTAGGAAATCAAGATGTTTCCATGGATACAGCTTCTAATAGAACTAGACAAACAGGTGGCTATCAAAATACGATGTGGAATGCAGACGACCACATGAACTAAGAGTTTAGTTTAAGTACTAAGGTTTAAACTTTATTTAGGAGGATATAAAAGATGTTAAAATATTTAAATAAAAGACGTAAAAAAGGACAAAGCACACTAGAATATGCTGTTTTAATTATTATTATTATTGGTGCTCTGCTGTCTATTCAGGTTTACATTAAAAGAGGTATTCAGGGTCGTCTTAAAAGTGCAACAGATGACATCGGCGATCAATTCTCGCCAGGTAATACAAATGTTAAAGCTTATACTAGAACTGAGTCCAGGACAATAGAGACTAATGATAAAGGAGCAGCAAGTTCTGTTCTGAGGGAAGATGAGTTAACAGTTTCTAATATGGTTTCCAATGTTATTGATGTTGAACAAGAATATTGGGGTGGACCAGAGTAGAGATTAGATGTATTTGTATTTAAATATAAAAGGGGGCATGTTTTTACAACGTGTCCTCTTTTTTGTGTTTGAATCTATTAGGCGCGGTCTCATCTGGGGCGTTGGGTAGCTACTGTCGCCAAGTATATTTCTTGTATGTGTTATTGTCTTTATAAAAAACATAGTGTATACTTAATATACGAATATTAGTATTAATTTTTATTAGTAAGGTAAAATAATATTATGTTAAGACTGTTTAAAGAAAAAAAAGCACAGACCAGCATAGGCGAATATGCTCTAACTTTCTTTTTGGTCATTGGAGCTATAGCTACAATGACTATTTTTGTTAGAAGAGCCATTCAAGCAAGAATTTATTCAGCACATAAAATAATAGCTGATACTGTTGAAACTCGTGCCGCAGGATACAAAATGGCAGGAAATGTTTTTGTTGAATATGAGCCTTATTATACGAACACAGTTATGCAGAGAAGCATGAGCGCGTCTGCCAATGCTGAGCTTATGTCAAGTGGCGTAGGAACGTCGGGAATTTTTACGAAAGAGTCGTCAGAAGAATCGACTGTTGATAGTACAAGCGGTGTAGCAGCGCCTAGCGGAGAGTCAGGTGCGGCTAGAGTGATAGGAGACAATGCAAGCGTACCGCCGCCCAATGGTGATTAAGAATAGGTAAAGAATTATGAAAATAAAGAAAATATTATTTGAAAACAAAGCGCAAACAATTTTAGAATATGCTGCTATTTTAAGCATTGTGTCTATAGCGCTTATTACAATGAATCCTATGATAAAAAGAGCGCTGCAGGGAGCTATTAGAACTGTTGCTGACCAAATTGGAACTCAAAATGGAGCAGAGCAGGATTTTGATTCAGGTTTTCTTAATGAATCTCAGACTTCTTCTAGAGCTACAAGTTTTAAGCAAGTAGAGCAACAATTAGGCAATACTATTTATACCTACGATGATAGTACTGATATGGAGTCGACTGCTTATTCAGACTTAGGGGTAACAGATATAGATAATTAAGGTAAAAGTTAAAACATAAAGGATAAAGGTACATAAAATGTTAAGAATAAAGAAAAAAGGCCAGTCGTCATTAGAATATGCAACTCTTATTATTGTTGTCATTGGCGTGTTGCTTACAATGGGGGTTTATTTTAAAAGAGGTATTCAGGGAAGATGGAAAGCATCAGCTGATGGTCTAGGCGAACAATATGATCCTAGATATACTATTTCAAATACAGTACATACAATAGAATCAAATACAGAAACATCGCTTTTTATTGTTCCTGTAGACCCCTTAAATCCTAATGATACGTTTGCAACGCATAGAGTTGATACTACTAGCGCAACTGAAACTAGAGTAGGCAATACAATAGTTGCTGGATATTAGAGAAGCAGGGAATAGGTATTAGAAAAATAGGTTCTAGGGGCTAGGTGTTAGGCGATAGGTGTTAGGTTTAAACTAAAAGAAATTAATTATGAGAAAATTAAAAGAATATTTATATAAACATCCTAAGGCTCAGACAGCTATTGAATTGGCTGTTTTTGGAGCAATCTTGATATTTGTTTTAGGAGCCATAATAAAGCAAACTTTGGGCTTTAGTTATGCGCAGAACCAGGGTCTTAAGTCAATGCGTATGGCAATGACAATGTCTTTAAAGAATTCATTTTTTGGTAATGGATATCCGCAAGGAGGAGAATATGATGATACTGGTATAATTTATGGAAACAGTTCTCGTAATTCCGCATCAGTGCTTTTAGTCGAAGACAGGCTTACTGCCGGTTCAGCCAAACATGGTACTGTTGATCGCGTTCCGCACATGTCATCGGGCGCAGGCACATTTTCAATAAATCTTTTTATGCCTCTTGATGACGAAGAAGATGTAAATATTCCGATACTCGACGTGTATGTAAATGGTAAACATTTTCCATTTCAAATGGCAAAATTTAAAACAGTTGAATTTCCTGTTCCAGATAATCCTGATGCAGAGCCAGGAGATGATGATTATGATTATGATCGTGGTTATGGTTGGGATAAGACATGTTATCTGGCGGAAGATCCAGTATCTTCTCTTATGTTTGATGTTGGATGTGCGCGAATATATACTTTCATTCCAAACCATCTAAGCATGAGAGGTGAAAATGGTTCAGGCATGGGTAAAGACAGGTGGTGTTCGACCAGTCCTTGTCCAGATATTAGAACAGTAGATGAAGCCTTTGATTTAGATAGAGATTTTAGGACATCGTGTTCTGGATGTCCAGAAGGCTCTGAAGTATTGCCCGAATATAGAGAGTCTTTTGCTTGGCAATGGTATGGTGTTAAAGCGCTTAACGAAGATAAAGACTTTTTAAAAAAAGTTGAGGATGATCATTTTATGATGGCGGCTTTTCTCGATGGAGGGACAGGTGTAAATTTAGAAACCGGATTAAACTTAATGGTTGATGTTGACGGAGATTGGCAAGAAGAATTTATTACAAAAATATTAAAGACATCAACTAATACTGATAAAGTAAAGCATGATGCTCCTCCAGAGGACGAGAATTATGACCCAGAAAAATATCGTAGATGGTATGGACAAATTGAAGAAGTTAGAGTTCTTGATTATCAAGAAGGAGATTTGAATTTTTCGACAGTATACAAAAATTATAATTCTGCGAATCCTAAGCCTGGTTTTACTAGAGATGTTGCAATGTATACTTTTATAAGCGCAACAGGTGATGGTAGTAATGGAGAAGGAACATATCTTAGCATTGAAGAAGGCCAGCTTTTTGATGGTGATGAAAAACGATACATACGTAATGTTCAGAGAAAAGATCAGATTGATCTTATTTCTCGTACTATGCAATTAAGTAATAATACGGGACGCTTTTGTGGAACCTCGCCTCTTGGGCCAATGCCTGGTGGACTTGAGCTGATTGGTTTAGCAGCAGGAGAACCTAATCCTGTTGATGTTTGTTGTATAAATGGGGCATGTAATGGAGGCGGATCAAGTTGTTTTAGTGACGAAACCATTGCGCATACTTGTATGGATTTAAATGGTACTGCGACAGGTCCTGTTATTTATGTAAGAAGTCGCATTGCTGATTTAAGAGGTAAAAAATGGATTACTAATACTTCTGAAGATGATTATATTGAGTTTGCAAGATAAAGGTAAAAAGATGAAAGATAAAAGAAAAAATAAAAGACAAAAGGCAAAATACAAGAATAGTAATTCAGCTCAGATTATTATTGAGTTTATTTTTTGTATGACTATTTTGCTTTTAATGATTTATGGAACGCTGATGATTTTTAAATGGACGGGTTCGGATCTTGTTCACAGGCGTATCGCGCATGATGAATTATTAATAGGAGGCGGTGGCGTCCCTCTTAATCAAATAGACCCATATTTTTATACACCTATTAAGATGAATGCTGTTTGGTCAGGGAATTAAAGAGTAAGGATAAAAAATGTTTAGACGATTAAATTATATTCTGAGAAATAATTATTTTACAAGATCTTTAAAAAATATCGGTCAAGATATTGGCCAAGACAAAAGAATGCGTTCTTCAAAAGGGCAGATTGCTCTCTTACTTGTTTTGGTAATTGCAATTGCTCTTATTTTTTATGCAGTTTCTCTTAATTTAGGTAAAGTGTCTCAAACAAAAACAATGGTTACTATCGCCTCAAATGTTGCGACTGGTTATTTGGCATCACAAATGGCAAGTTGGGGACAAGCAAAGGCAGATCAACTAGAAGGAAAGAGAAAGCATTGTGCGCTTACGGGTGTTGTTGCAGCGATAGTTGGTTTTGTTATCCTTATTATTGCAATAGTTTTGATGCCTGAATCAGCAGGCTTATCAGCAGGTTTAATAGAAGTATCAATCGGACTTGCTGTTGCTGCTATTGTTATTGAACTCGTATGGGTTAATCCTCAGATATCAAGTTTGTGGGATAGGATAATGGCAAATTCTTTGTCTCAAGAGTCTCAGTTTTCAGAAAGCTCAATACAAAAAGCATTGCAGAATGTTATTACTGATCAAGTTCAGGTGCCCGATCTCCATGATGATGATATGGACCAAGTATGGTGGGCAGATGCTCCTAATGGCTCATCGCCAGATATGATGAGCAGATATGCATATTATTATAAAACAAGGCTTAATAGGGTTGTTCCAAGAAATTGGACAGTGGTATCAGAATTTCTTGAAGCTTTAGGTGATTTTATTTATTACAGGCCACCTGATATTGATCCAAACGATGATTGGGGGCTTATGGATTCTGAAAATGATTGTAATCCCTTATCAAATTCAGAATGTCAACCGTGTTGTGTTTCTGCGGATGCAAGAGATGCTGATCTTGATTGTAGTAGTTTAATAGCAACTTATGGAAGCGTTGAAGGCTGGTGTAGCGCACATAGTCCTTATTCGGGAGGATCTACAGAATATCCGTACATTTATAATCCGTATCCATTTTTTGAAAAGATAGATAATAGTCGTGACTCTTTAAGAGAATTGATAGGTCGTGATGATGAGAATACAAAATATTATGCTGATTATGATGCTTTTCTTGGGACACAATTAGAGCATGGTATTCCTGATCCTGATGCGTGGAACAATAATAATGATTTCCATATTGAAGACACTGTTGGGTTTTATAATAACGATAATAGAAAAGATGTTTTTTCTTTCTTTCATCAAATAGCAGAAAATATAACTGATTGGAATTGGGGAGGCGGAGTTGATTTAAACGATCTTGCGCCTCGTGAGCAGTATGGCGCTGAAGAGGACCTTGTTTATTTAGAGCAATGTAATTGGTGTGATAGGAACTTTGTTACTCCTGCAGGAGATCCTCTTGGAAACTGTAGGCATCGTACGTCAGGACCAGGCGGTTTTGAATTAGGCATGAGTCAACTTGCTTTGTTAAATTCGCCTGATCATAATGCTAGTTATTGTGTAGAAGGAACAGAGGCTGCAGCAGAGGCGGGTAATCCTCTTTTAGCTGTAGATAAATTTACAGTTGCGGATGGAATTCAAGCGTCAAAGGACAGTTGTCCTGAAGCTGGACCAGGCGGTAGTACAGGTTTTTGGAAACCAGGATCGGATCAATTTTGTTCAAACAGTTTTCCTTATCCTGCAAATTGCGCTAAACATAGCTTGCCTTGTGATGTTTACGGAGTTTATACAAATTGCCCTACTTGTGAGGCTTCTCCTGATAAGACATTGTGGCGCGATGATATGATTGACGATTTTCTTTATAACTTTCAACATTTCTTTAAATGGGCGTCATTTTCGATGAATATAGGGGTAGATATTATTAGAAATGATTTTGTTGGTTGGTATGATAGTTCAGCGGAAAAGTGGATAGATGAAACTTCTAATCCGGAGGATAATGATAACATTCTTCTTGGCGTTAAAAATAATTTTACAGAAATGGCAAGGAGGCTTAAAAATTGGAAAAATAGCACAGAATATATTGGTAATGTTTGGTGTGTTCCTTCTAATGGCACAATACCGTTACCAACGGTTGTGCCACCTTATGTAAACCTTTTAACTCCCGAAGAAGAAGTTATTGATAATGCGGGAAATAGGGGAACCTTGGGAAATATTATTGCGTGTTTGAATTGGAACATTAGCGGCGGAAGCGGCATAGTAAATAAAATGAATAATTGTACGTCAGCTTGTCAAGTTTATACTACTAACCCAGGAGACCCAGAAGACCCAAGTGATACTGTAACTGCTTATGCTGCAAACCAGGCATGTTATAATCTTCCGACCAGATCACTTTCAGGGATTAACTTGCAAGGACAATACCACTCAATTGGGTCAGCAGTACCAGGAGATACTTTAGACACGGCTTGTGCAGATTCTGACTTTTTGAGCAATCTTTCAGAAAGTGCTCATCAGGGGGTTAATCAGACTGTAAAATTTCAAAAAAGGCGAGAGTTTCTTTCTTCCTTAGAAATTGGCTTGGACAATGCAATTGTTACATTTAATTATGCTGCAGAAGGATTTGCTGATTTCTTAGAAAGCGATGAAGTCGCGGCATTAAAAGAATTTAGAGCAGATTTCTTTAATGTTGATGACTTTACAGAAAACTCTCCTTATCAATTAATTTATGGATGGAAAGATGATGAATCAAAAGTAAAAGATCCGTTGTGGCATCTTGTTCGTGTTGATGCTCGTTTGCCGAAAAAGTGTGATCAAGAAAATTCTTCCTTATGCGGCAATTGGCAATGGCCAGATATTGACGAGTATACTAAGGGGATTTTCGCAACAACACGTTGTTATGAGCTGAAGAATCATACAGGTGGAGTTAAAATTCGCGTTACTAGATATGACGAAAGTCCAAAAACAGGTAATTTAATTTTTCCAAACGGCGTGCCAATTTGGGATTTTAAATACAAGCGTTCTGGTTTAGACAACACAGAAAACATTCCAGCCCTTGAGGCTGCTTGTCTAGGAGCTAGTAATGATCTTCTTCCGCCTATTTTAGCTGAAAGTTCAATATATAAACCTGTTTATCAACAGGCCTTTATTCTAAATAAAGCTGATGAATATCCTGCTTGTTGGAACAAAGCGATGGATCATATTAAAATGGGAGTTATGACAGAAACATGTGCGCAGTATTTTTGGTTGGGACCCGACTATGGTGGTTCAATGAATTTAAAGTTTGTTCCATGCCCTGGGTCGAACGCAGTTCAGTAATGCGAAAATTATTTTACGAGAAGGTTGCAGAATTAATAATGTGGCAGGGATTGCTTTTAATACACAAGGGAAATGAAAAATGTTGAAATCATTAAAAAAACATAAGAAGCCAAAAGGACAATCTTTTTTAGAATATGTTCTGCTGATTGTTTTTATTATTGCTGCTTTATTGGTTTTTCAGAAATATATTTCTCGAGCAATATGGGGAAGATATAAGTCAGTAGGAGATGCGCTTGGCAGTGGTTTGATATACGATCCAGAGAAAACGTTAGAATGTGGGTATGATCATCTGTATGGATCTGGTTGGTACAATGCTGCTTGTTACGACGAGAATGATTGTGCACAGTATTGTGCAGCTAAGAAGCAGGCACCGTGCGTTAGTTGCATAGGGGCTTGTTTCGCTGCAAAATGTAGTGAAAATTAAATGTTTGATGTTGGAAAATTGATATGAATATGGTGATTCCGCATGAGTCATTATTTTGATAAAAATTAAATAAAGATATTAGGTATTTTTTTTGTTGTGATAAAATAAATTAGTAGACAGTTCGTGGGAACACAAATTGTAGGCCAAAGGCCGTCTGCGAATTTATCCCAAGCGTTAGTCGAGGGATTTTAATTAAGAGATTTTGGTAGTTTTGCTTTGCAAAAAACCGGAATGATAAACTTACGGGAGAAGTTCATTTAATGTTAGTTTTTGTATTATTTTTAATATTTTGTACTGCATGTATTTTTGGATATGCCATTGTACCGCATCTCTACAAACACGCCACTGTAATACAAGAGAAAAGAGAACAAAAGTATTCAATCCAGATGGAGCAGGTGCTTACTCGTGCAGAAGCAAGAAAGATGAGTCGGCTTTTTGTTTTTGCTCCACTTGTTTTATCTGCAGGTCTTTACTTTTTAGTACCTGCTGAGATAAGGATTTTTGCTGTTGCATTTGGCGTTGTTATTGGGCTTTTGATTCCTGGCATGTATGTTAAATCGATGGCTGATAGGGCAAGGCGTAAATTTCAATTTCAGCTTGTAGACGGGTTGATGATTATGTCTAGTTCTTTTAGAGGTGGTTTAAGTTTGATGCAGGCAATGGAGGCTGTTGTTGAGGAAATGCCTGATCCAATTAATAGAGAATTCGGAACAGTTTTAGGTGAAAACAAAATGGGTGTTTCTTTAGACGATGCTTTAAATCATCTTGAAAGGCGCATGCCTTCTGTCGCGCTTCGCCAGATGATCACTGCCGTTTTGCTTGCTCGTGAAACAGGTGGTAATTTGCCTGTTATTTTTACCCGTATTGCAAATAATATTCGCGAAAACAGAAAGATTCAACAAAATATAGATACGTTGACCATTCAGGGTAAAATTCAGGGTGTAGTAATGACGCTTTTGCCTTTTGCTTTTGCTAGTATTGTTTTCTCGGCGAATAAACAGATATTTTTAAATATGTTTGAGTCTGAGTTAGGACGAATGATGTTAATTTATGCTGCTATCTCAAATATTATTGGCGCATTTATGATTTGGAAAATTAGTAGTTTTAAGGACTTTTAATAAGAGGAAAATATGTTAGAACTAATTTTAGCCCTAGTGTTTACATTTGCTTACCTTTCAGGGTTTTTCTTTATTTTGGCAGTTATCCCTATTCAATGGGATTATCGTCCGACTTTAAATGTTGCTGGTATTGGCGATGAGAAATCTCTTAGGCAAAAAAAGAAAAAGACACCATTTCATTTCTTAAGAAGTGTGGCTTTAATAAATAAGCCAATATGTCTTGGTGCATTAAGGGCAAGAATTGAAAAAGATTTAGCAATAGCACACGTTAACATGACAGCAGAGGAGTTTCTTTTTATTAAGGAAGTTGGAATCTTTTTAATGCTTTTTCTTACATATCCAGTAGTTGCTTCTGATTTTGTTATGTTCTGGGGGATTATGTGTGTTGCGTTAGGATACATGATTCCTGAATTTTGGCTTAAAGGTAAAATTAAAACTTCTAAAGCCACAATAATTAAAGAACTTCCTGATGCAATTGATTTGCTCGGACTTTGCGTTAATGCTGGACTTGATTTTATGCTTGCATTAAGATGGGTTGTTGAAAAGTCTCCGCCATCAGTTATGACCGACGAGCTAAACACAATATTGCAAGAAATTAGCGTTGGTAAGACGCGTAGGGATGCTATTAGAGATTTGTCTTACCGTTACCAATTGCCTGATTTGTCTACTTTTGCTAGAACTTTAATCCAAGCAGATAAAATGGGAACTTCGGTTAGTGAAGCGCTGAATATGCTCTCAGAAGATATGCGTATTGCGCGCTACAGACGAGGTGAACAGCTAGCATTAAAAGCCCCATTAAAACTTCTTGTGCCGCTTCTTTTCTTTATCTTTCCGGTTGTAGGTATTCTTGTTGCTGGACCGATATTGCTCGATTTTATCGAGAACAATCCTTTCGCTGCGCATTAAAACAAAGATAAAAATAGTAGATAGTAGTTTGTAGCTAGTACAACTGTCCCTCTGTGGACTATCCCTCTGTTCTGGATTTTTATTAATTATTGAATTTGATACATGACATTTTCTGCATATCGGTAGGCAGTATTTCGTGCGGACTGAGTGAACCCAAGGCTCTAGCGCAACGTTTTAATAAGAAATAGTTAGCAAAAATATTACAGCTTTAAAAAAGTCTGTCATTCCTGCCTTCGCAGGAATGACAGCACGGATAGGAATGACAGCAAGTGTTGCACTAGCATCTTGAATCTGCGCTGTCTTTATTTCCTTTAAGGTTAGCCCTTACGCAAATTCTTTACTTGATACCTGACACTTGCTGCCTATCGGTAGGTAGGTACATTCTTTTAGAATATTTTCGCAAATCCCTCGTCGATGAGTTCTTGGTTTAAATAGTATCCTTCTGTAAATATTTTATCGCGATTAGCTTCTGTTTTTGAATAAAAGATATGTGCTACATATCGGCCGTAAATATCTTGCTTGTTTGTTTTTATCATTACAAATGTAAGGCCACCGAGCAATGCATCTTCTGTGTATTTGCGCGCAGCTTCGCCCTCCTCGGTTCCCATCTCAGGGCAATCAATTGATGCTAGACGTATTCTTTGCTCGCGAGAAGTACAGAACCCTAAGTCAATGCGCGCAAGAATAGTATCGCCGTCAATTACACGCAAAACCTCTGCCTTGTAGACAAAACTTGCTTTAGTTGGACGTTTTAAATCTGTTTTCTTTGTGATTATTTTTTCTTCGGCAGATGTCTCTTTAAAACTTTTTTCTTCGTAATATTTGTCTTTTATCTTTTGTGCAAGTTTGCGCTTACCCCATTTTTCTTGATTAGCTTCTTTAAAATAGAAATCACGCTTAGCATCATTTTCAATAGCGAGCAATTGTTTGTAATGATTCCAGCTTAAGCCGGAATCTTGAGGCATTCCATTTGGCCACAATTGAAAGAATTTTACCATTCTAGTAAGTAAACTGTATTCTATTTTGAGATCTTCTGCTATTTGTTTTAAGATGTTTTGTTTTTTTTCTAATCCTTGTTCTTGAGCAATTCTTTGGCCAAATTCCCAATATCCTTCTGCAATAATATTAGAGATGCTCTCTTTAACTTTATCTTTTGTATTATTAAGAATTGTTTTAAGGTCAGCAATAAGTTTTTCATATCCAATAATATTTGCTTTAGTATCTTTATCTGCCACTTTATTTCTCCTAATTTGCATTTATTAGAGTTTTTAACAAAGAATCGATTGCCCCAATTGTTCCGCGGGGCAACTGGGGCAACTATTATTGTACTAAAAATGTGATAGCGCTGCAAGTAGAAATTTTAAAAAATGTTAGGGAAATAGGTGAGGGGCAGGTGAGGGTCAGACCCTTGTATTTTTGTCCCTTAGGTTTTCAGTGTTTTTAAGAGACAAGGTAGCGGCTACCTTTGGCGTGTTGGATGTTTTGTGCTAATGCTGGATATTAGAAAAACAAAGAGATGTTGTCATTGCGGGTCCTTTAGGGTGAAGCAATCTTAATGATATTTTATGGGATTCTACGGGGTCAGACCCCTTTTCTGTCCCCGCACTTGTTCCCCTGTTTCTTGTTTGCTCCTTGTAACGACATGTGTATTTGTCGTAAGATCGCAATGCGTAAGGTAAGGGTGAGAGCAAAGACTAAGGGGTAATGAGTATGTGTGAGGTTAATTTTGTTGGCTATGTAGCTGTTGCGTAGTTTTCTTAGGATAAAACCTTTTTGTTGACAGTGCTTTAGGTCTTTGCTTGAATAGTTTTTTTGCATTGATGTTTTATCAAAGCTTGATTTAGAGTCAATGGAAAAAGAAAGAGGTACTAGACCCTAGATTTTGGATACTTGATACTAGATGCTTGATGCTAGAAAAACAAAAAGATGTTGTCATTGCGAGCCCTTTAGGGTGAAGTAATTTCAATAAGATTAGATTATTTGTCATTAGGTTAGTAGGCCGCATCAAGTGTTGGATGACAAAAGAGGGTGGATAGGCTAGGGTTTATCCCTATGTTTCTAAATGCTGCCATTATTAATGTCCAATCTGATTATGCTTTGTAACAAGAAGGTAGGACCATCCTGAGCAAAGCTAAGGATGACTTTTTTGTCATTTTTGCCTAGGGTCTGACCCTCGTACTTATAAATCAGATTGCTGGGCCGCTCGCCTCTGCGAAGCTTTACGGTTTCGCTACAGCGAAGCAGGGCAAATTCACATACATGACCTATTGAAATACTTGATGTAATCATAGAAGCATCAAGCGCAAATTTCTGCCTACCGGTAGTGTACTACTTCACAATTTTGGTAACACTTTAAAATTATTTAATAATTTTTTTTCCTTCTCCCCTTTGGGGAGAAGGCCTGTCTTTCTTTAGGAAGACAGAGATGAGGGGTAAGAATAAAAGCCCCTCACCTTAACCCTCTCCCCAAAGGGGAGAGGGAAAATTTCTTTTTGAAATCAATTATTTCTTCTACTAATTTGTTACCAAAATAGTGAAGAATTACACGGTAGGTAGGCACACAGGCTAAGTTAATGTTCGCCTTGTCAATAAGTTGGCTTCATAAGTTAGGTGCTCGTTTAATGTCCAATCTGAGGGTTTAAAGCAAGTTTGAGTAATTTGTTGGAATGCTAGCTAAAGGGTTTGTTTTAAATGAGTTAAGATAAGAATTTTAAGCAAGATAAATGTCCAATCTGACTCTGTTTTGTGGCAAGAAAACAGAGTCATTTTGAGCGAAGCGAAGGATCTCTAAGGTGATTGTCATCTACGCAGGTATTTTTGTCTATTGGGCAGGTAGTGTGGCAAAGGGACAGGCGAGTAGAGGGATAAATCTCCGACTGTCCCTCTATGTTGCGGGACAGACGAGGGTCTGACCCTCCTGTTTTAGGCTGGAGCCTGACTCTTTTTGGGTTTTTGAGCAGAAAAATAGTAGTTTTTGAGGTAAAATGGACAGTTTTTGACAAGAAATAGGTTGTTTTTGATAAAAATGGATGTCATTGGATGAAAATAAGTGATTTGGGCTAATATTTGGAGCTCAATAGCCTAAAAACTAGAAAAAATGGGAAATTTGTCAAGTGCTTGCCAAAAAAATATTTTTTTTAATGCTTTTGGACCCCCAAAAGGGGCTGAGTTGATGATCATTTTTTTGCTAGAATTGTGGCAATTTCTTTATTAGAACTATTATATTTCTCGTCGAGATTCTCATAAATTGCTTAAAATTTTTTGCTTGACAAAATATTTATAATAAATATAATACTTAGTATTAATAATATAAAAAAAGCGCTTTCTTAAAACTTGCAAGAAAGGTCCTTTTATTGTCTCGACGAGGAAACGTATAAAAATTCAAGGAAATTAATAAAACATCAATTGTGTATTGTAACTCCTTTGTTTTCAACTAGTTAGAATATAAAAAAAATATCTTCTGACCTTGTTGCAATACAATAATATGCTATACTTTCAATATGAAATCAGCCGCGGAACAAAATAGAGAGCCAGAAGATGATAGAAAAGCCGACAGCTCAATTGGCAATATGAGCGAGAATACGGCTTTTACTCATCAACATTCTTATGTTCCTACCAATAGGACTTTCTTAAACTCTGAAGATTGTTCTGCTGATGCTCAAAATATTTCAAATACCCAACCACAAGAAGAACCAATTCCACATAAATCACGCTTTAAATCTTGGATTAAGACAGTTGCATTAATAATAATATTGGTTTTTGTTCCTGAGCAAATTAGTTGGGCATTTAGCTATAATCCTCTTGTACTTTGGAAAGATAAGGCTACTGTTGCTTCACAGTATCTTGGTGATGGAAATACTATTGCAGCAGAGAACCAAATGACAGAAGAGCAAATAGTCTCTTTACGTGTGTCAGAAAGTGTTAGCCATTTTTTAAAACAACTTCAAAACAAAAATGCTCAACAAATACAATTACAACTTCCAAATCCACACAAATCAAAGCTAGTTAAGGATAATCAATATAATATATTAATTAATACTGATTTGGCTTTTAATGAGTCAAATATTGCTGAAATTGCAACTTGGTTAAGAGAACCTGCAATTCACCCATTAAATTGTGGCGTTTATGCTCTTAATGATATCCTTGCTAATTATGATGTTAAATTAAGTCTAGAAGAAATCTCAGTTATGTCTCTTTTAGTTGATTTAATCAACGATATCGTTCGCCCTGGCGAACCAAAGCTTAAAACATCTCTTTACGCGATAAACAAGATTACAGAAGCATACGGAATTAACTTAAAAGCAGCAAAGCTTGCACCAGCTGATATTTTTGATTTAGAGCCACCTTTTATCGCTAATTTTGATGATGAGCATTTTGTGACTGTTACAAAAGTAGACGATACAAGCGTTTATTACAATGATATAGGTCGCGCGTCATCAAGTTCAAGATTAGATTTCTTAGACCAAGTAACAGGTTTTGTTTTAGCTCCTGAGCTAGAAGCTCAAGATGATGTAAAATTTGAGTATGTCCCTGATGCAATGCAGGCATTTATTTGGGGTTCAAAATGGCATGGTAATCTTGATAATCTTCCAGGATTGTACAGCTGGGGAGATGTTGCTATTGGAGCTGCTTTTCAAGTTGTTGGTCTTTTTACCGGTGGTCTTGCTAGTAGCGTATTAAGTTTAGGTGCAGGTAGTTTTCTAGGTTCTCTTACAACAGCTATTGCTTTAAGTGAGTGTTATGATGCAGAAACTGGTGCGGCAGATCAGGGTTGTTTAGATACAATGTTTGTTTTAAATATTGTAGGAACTTCAGCAATATCAGCCGGCAGTGGCGCATTAAATGCTGATAGCTTTGATTTAGGCGCTTTCGCAGGAGACTTTGCTAAAGGCGCTGTTGTTGGGCTTGGACAAGGGTTGATTATGCTTTATGTAGGTAAATTGCTTAATGATTTACTTGAAGATTGGGATGCGCCTGATGCTCTAAAACAAGCAATTATTGGCGCGGTTTCATCTGTTGTAGCAACAACTGCAATGGGCTTAGTTGTAGATGGCCTAGACGCTGCTCTTAAAGAAATGGGTGTCGGAGAAGGCGCTAAAGTTGATTTGTCTTTAAAGAGCGTATATGCCGGAGACACACAGGTAAAGGTAGAGCCCGAATGGGCAGTTTGGAAAGCAACGGCTATGGGTAACGTTTTATCCGGCTTAAACAAGGTTGTAACATTTATAGGAAAATATACTGGAATTTCATGGGCGTTAAATCAACTTAATAAAGGCTGGAACAAGCTAGTAAAGGGCATGATAGGCTCAAATTCAGGAGCTGCAAAAACTTTAACTGCTACAGGAAAAGCTTTTAACGGCATAAAAAAGGGAGTTAATTATGCGCTAAACGGAAAGTTTAGTCCAGTAACTTATGTAATCAAAGCTCTTGCGGTTATTCCAAGAACTGTTAGAAATCTTATGTCTGAAGGTAAAAAGGTTTGGGGAGTAAAGCATCTAGTTTTTGCATTAGAACAACATAATTTTTTAAGACAAATGACAGTGTTGGCAGTTAGATACATTTTATCAGAAGGTAAAATTCTTGGAATTGATGATGGCAATAAAGAAAATAATGGAGATGATGGAGAAGACCGCGGAATAGCATTTGATTCATTCCTTTCTCAAGCAATAGGCATGGGCGTTGGTATGTTTTATGATCATGTTTCTATTGGATTAGATAATCGTGATAATTTAACTAAAAGAACGGAAAATGAAATTGCACAAAAGAAAGCAGAGGCAGAAGGGTTAGATAAAAACGATCCAGAATATGGTGATTTTATACAGAACAATATTGTCTCAATGACAGGTATGTCTTTAGAGGATATTTTCGCTAAACGAGCAGAGTTTGGTTTAAGCGAAAACAGTGATTTTGCTCAATACCAAGGAAAAAGAACTTCTGCTTTTATAGCAATACTTGGAAAGTCGGTAGCCTCAGTATTATTAGCTAAACATTATGATAAAAAGGAATGTGCAAGAGTAGATTGTAATGAAACTGAAAGACTTGGAGAAGACCCGAATAGAGATCGCATAGGCTTGCTTAAGTTCAGGGCAACGCAGTTTCTTATAGGCGGACTTATTGAGGGCGGAATTGCTATTTTAACTGAAAGTAATAGAAGGCCAGATGGTGCTGAGCTTACTCAAACAGATAAAAAAGTAGAGCTTGATAAAAAGATAATTAATAAATTAGCTAATAAAGATGCAGATAAACTCGAGAATGCTTTAAATACAAGCATGATGTTAGTAAATGAAAAAGGAGAATTGATAGATAATCTTAATGCTACAGAGAAAACATCTAATGAAATGCTTCTAGCAGCAAAGAAAAAATATGAACAAGCTTATAGTGAAGGCGGCGGAGCAAATGGAGAAGGCATTGAGAAAGTTTTAGCAGCAGCAGGATTGTCAAAGAAAGAGTCAAAAGAATATTTGAAACAACGCGCGAAAGAATTAGATAAAACTAATGATGTTTCTAAGCTTTTCTTATTATTTAATGGCAACTTTGTAGCTAAAACTATTCAATCGATGTATTCCGCTAATGGCAACAGTCCATATGGAATAGTTGGATATGATGATGGTGTTGCTGTTTATGATCAAAGAGGATTTGTAAGAGCTGATGAGGATGCATCGCCTACAGAAAAATTAATTTCAAGCATAGCTGCTCGTTCTTCCTATATTAATGAAATGGTTGGTATGTATGGAGGAATGACTCTTACAAAGAGATTAATGGTAAGAGAGCAAAATGAAAAAATGGAAGCAGATATGCGCAGAACTAATGAAGTCTCATCAGCTGCTCCTATATCTGAAGAAGAGCTTGCGCGTCAAATAGGCGCTGCTCAGATGAGAGCAAATGTTAAAACATTAGATGTAATACATAATAGTAACAATTATTTCTTAGATGCGATCAATCAGTCCTTAGCAACAGCATTATTCTCACCTCAAGATAGCCCTATTTTACACGCACTTGATTCTTTAGCATTTGATTTTGTTGATGCATCAATAGAGCAACAAGCACAGGCTGCCTGGGAAGATGAGAGTAAAAAACCAGATACAAATAAATTAGCATTTCTTCAAAACAAACGTCAAGAGCTTCGCGATGAGGTAGCAATGAATTCTGATGACAAGTTTGGTTATTCGCCATCTGATTCTGTAGATGTATCAATAGAACAACAAGCACAGGATGCTTGGGCAAAAGAGGGCAAAAAGCCAGATACAAATAAACTAGAATTCCTTCAAAACAAACGCAAAGAGCTTCACGAAGAGGCAGCAATGAATTCTCCATGGTTAGGCTTGGGTATGGATTATAGATATCTTGCTAGCGAACAAATAGGCGAGGGAATAGATAGCAATAAAATTACTTATAAAATGAGTGAGAATTTAGTATTTAATTCAGGCAAGGGTATTTTGCTAGGAACATCTCTTGAAAAGAAGGGTGATCTTTTAGAATATGGTTTAGAAAAGTTAAATGTTTATTATCAGGATGAAGTTGGTAAAGGAGATTATATTGGTGAAGGCTCTGATCGTGATTTTAGCGGAACAATAGTTAGAGATATTTCTGGCTTAAGCGAAATAGACAGAAGAGAATTAGGTTTTGATCCAGAAAAGATGAAAATTGCGACTGAAAATGATGGAGATAAAGAAATAGTTGCAGTAGGACTTGCACAAAAACTTAGACAAACAGATAGAAAAGAAGACGTATCTGCTCTTAATGAAGAGAAAAAGGGCAAAATCATTACTAAAATAGATGGTACAACACGTCTTGTTTTTGGTTATGAAGCAGAGCATTTAGCAGAACAAGGCAAGAAATATGATATGACAGTTGATGTTGGTAAGTTTACTGTTAATGAAGAAACAGGCGACAGAATTCATTTATCAGCTCAGAGACAAGCTGCTCCTGATGCACAACTTTCAGATAGTTGGGTAGTTACGCGACAAGATTTTAATGCAGCAACACCAAAAGATATAACAGCTACTACAATGTTTTTTGCTTCTCAGGGGGAAGTTATAGATGAGCAAGGCAATGTATTAGAACAGTATGTTGCTAGCATTAGTTCTGAAGATTGTGTTACAGGTTGCACAGATCCTAAAAAAACCTGGTATGTTAATCGTTCTCTTTTTGCAA
The DNA here is from genome assembly GCA_030765585.1 of Candidatus Zapsychrus exili. GTDB lineage: Bacteria > Omnitrophota > Gorgyraeia > Zapsychrales > Zapsychraceae > Zapsychrus > Zapsychrus exili. The sequence continues at coordinate 42,141 of JAVCCJ010000121.1, forward strand.
AAGAAGGTGATAAAAAAATAAGTGATATGGATGATCTTGGTTTTGATACAAATCTTAAGACTTTTGCGAATAAAGATGTAAAAACAGAAATAGCAGCTCTTAAAAAAGATTATAAAAGAATTGATGATTCTACAGAAAAAGATGAGAACCGTTTAGCTGTAGTTAATACAATTATTGATCATGCAATTGAGGATAAAGAGTCAAATCAAATCGCAAAAGAGCTTTATGGTTTCGCAAAGATGGTTGAAGAACATAAAGTAGCATCATCTCTTGAAATTGGAGCTTATACCAATAATAAGGAAGGCTCTAACCAAGAAGGAGAAGAATTATATCTTGGAATAGCAAGATACAACACAGATGATAAGGGTAATGTAAAAGATACTTCAACAGTTCTTATTAGTGAACCTCAAATATATGATAAAAATGGCGCTGTTGCAACGACTAATTTTATTTATCAAACAGAACAAACAAGCGCTTTTAATGTGGGTGATTCTGCAGTTTATGGAAAAGTTGTTGATGGTAAAGAAACACTTGTTAGTGCAGAAGAAATAGATACATATAAAGATAAAAAAGGAATAAAGGGAGATGTTAAATCAATTGCTGTTGTTCGTCAGGTAGCAAAAGGCGATATAGATCTTTCTAGCGCAGTTGAAATGGCAAAAGGCTTTGATAAAGATGGAGTTGATAAGTTTGGAGATACGCCAGAGAATTTTAATGGCAAAGATTATATGAGTTTTGTTGCTGCTTCAACAGAAGATGGCCAGACAGCTGTTTTAGAAGCAAGCAAATCTAAACTAGTTCAAGGATATTCTGAGATTAAAAGTTCAGTTAAAGTTCATTATGATCATGATTCTTATAAATTAGAAGCAAAAGCCAAAAAAGATTTAGATAGTGCAGCAGCAACATTAAATGATAACGATCAAAAAAATATCATTATAAATGGAAGAACAGATTCGTCAGGTACAAATCAATACAATGTGAAGTTAAGTTTAAATCGTGCGCTTGCAGCAAAAGATTATTTAATGGAGCAAGGTATATCAGAAGATAGAATAATAATTCGCGCTCTTGGAGAAGGAGAAGCTGATCAAAGTATTGCTGAAAGCATCCGTTCTGATAAAGAGATTGGTCGTAAAGATAGAAATAGTTCTTTTGAGATAGTAGAGAAATCGCCTCTGGGAGATTCTAAGATTACTTTTAGGGTAGATAAAGAAGGCTTTGTTAAGAGAGCTAGCACAAATTTCTATACCGCAGGGTTGGATAACGAGGGTAGCAGTATTGTTTATGATTTAGCTCCTAAAGCAAGTCTATTAGCTGATGCTCTTATACTTTTAGCAGCAGATGTTGCAGATGCTTTAGGACCTGAAGAAAATAAAATTCAAGAAATTGTGACTTCAAACGCTACAAGCGCTAAGGCAGCACAATTAGATGGAGCATTAGTTGCTATCGTCCCTGATATAAGAGCATACGAGCTTGGTAAAAACGATCTTCTTCACATAGTAGATGGAGAGATAATTGCGCCTAACGAAATTCGTTTTGATGATTATGCTCCAGATCCTACATCTACTCCTAAAAGAGATTCAAAAGGTAATGTTGTTGCTGGTTCGTTTATAAAAGATACTGTTGCAACTAAACAAGGCGATGGAACATATGCATATTCAAGCGCAGATGGAAAAGTTGGTAAAGCAGCTTCGTTAACCGTAGATCAGTTAGTTGTAACTAAGTTTGGAGTAGTTGGTGTTGATGAAGCAGCAATTGTATCAGATAAGCCATTAATATTAGGGAACAATAGCCAATGGTTAGCATCTTCTTCTGATGCAACACTTGAAGTTGCTTTTGGTAGCAAAACAACACAAGCGCTTGATAGCAAAGGTAATATTGTCGGGCCAGTAGAAGAAGTTAATTATAACGGCGGATATCGCATTGATGAGAGTAAGGCTATTGTTTTAAGAAGCAAGGTTGGAGAAGGCGCATTATTAGGTTCTATTTATATAAATAATGAAGGGGCTCCAAAGGTTCTTGATAAAGAAGCTTTTGAAGAGGAGTCTTTAGAAGACAATAAAAAATATGTTAGCGCAACTACACAATCAGAAACTGTTGGATCGTTAAGTGTTGCAGGAATTTCAACAGAATCTAAATGGACCGCAACTCCTGTTGTCGACGGGAAAATTAATAAATATGCAGCTGATGAAGATGGTGTTTTAGAGTCTGCTTTAGTTGGAAACAGAATAGTTTCTCTTCATGGAAATGCTAAAGAAAACAATATGACATTTAAGGATATGAAAGATAAGGCAAACGTAGGCTTTATTTCTAAGAGTGGACGCATGATTCTTACTCCTAATAATAATAATATTTCTGGTGGATGGTCTAAAGATGCAAATGATCAATTAAGTTTTAATGTAGGGATAAAAGATACTAAGAAAATGAATGGTAGTGAAGAGGGCAAAGGCACAGCATTAGGACTACAGCAAGAGAATGTTCTTGTTTACAACAAAGGAATTGGCAATATTCTCTATCAAGGTTCAGAGCAGACCAGCGTTGATCCTGTAACAGGTCTTGTAGGAGCAAATCGTTTTGTAACAATGAACTTAACAGGTGATATGGGCGTAAATCAAGGAACTGTTTTAGCTTCTAAGGTTGATTTAGCACAGGGAAATATTGAAGGACAGGTAAGAAACCATAAAGATTTAGATGCTCCGAGCATATTTAGCGCTAAATTAAATACTTTTGATATCAAGGATAGTGAGATTATTTTAAAGGTTTCACAAGAACTCGGTGATGTTTCGCAATTACCGGTTGCTGCTGATTTTGCTTACTCTAAAGAAGGAAAGGGTGAAGCACCAGTACAAACCCCTGCAAATTTAGCCGCTTTAAAAGGTGTTGAAAATAATCCAAATGTTTTAATGCTTGAGGTAAGTAAAGAAGCCGGCCAAGATCTTACAAAAGTCTTAGGAACACCAACAAGTAGCGTTCTTAATTTCGCATTTTCTACAGATGGACTTAAATTTAATCCAAAGGCAGAAGGTTCTGTTTATTCTAATTTTGATCGTGTTTCTGTATTGTCAGGAGTTGAAGCCCCTACTGTGATACTTAAAAGAGAAGCAACGCCGACAGAATCAAATTCAACCCCAGCTATTCAATTTATAGCAGATGCTAATAATAATGTTAAGATGCAGTGGAAAGGTATTTGGAATATACAAAGAGATAGCGCATATACAAATCATTCAACTAAGTGGATGAGCGCCGATGGAAAATCAGAAGCTCCACTAGTGCTTAATACTACAATAATAGGAGAAGAAATAACTGCAAGTGCTGGATGGAATGATACTGCAGTATGGAATTGGGCTGCAGGCGCACCTAAAATGCGGGGAACAATAACAGATAAAGATGGTAATTCTGTAAGTAGCTTAGGAATACAAAGAGTAGATGGCGCAGGTGCAGGTTGGACGATACAAGCTCGTGGTAGCAAAGATGGAAGTACTCTTGTTGCACCAAATCACGTTAATGTTGAAGAAAATGGTTATGTTGATCCAGATGCTAAAAAAGATGTAGATAAAACAGTATCTAATAAATTTTTCAAATTACCTCAAGCTCAAAGCTATGATGTTTATAAGGATGGAAGCAGAGAAGATGGTTTAGTCGAAGTTAGATTGAACCAAGGCTTCCCAGAAGGCGTTGAAACACCAGCAGATTTTGAGATTAAAAGCGGTCAAAGCATTAATTTACTTGTTCAAGACCATGATGGATTATCTTCTGTATCAACAACTGAGAATATGGTTGGTACTGATGTAAGGAAGATGATTTATCATGCAAAAGCTCCAGAACAAGAAAAGGCTGCTGTTGAGAAAGAAGTATCTGAGCAAGAGACAGATTTGAATAAGTTTTCTATGCCAATAGAAAATTTTGTTGCTAAACAAGACAATACTCGTTTAGCCAAGGTTAATATTCCAGTAATAATTGATAATTTTATCACACCAGAGCCTAATGTAGATAAAATCACAGTTCAAGAATGGAGAGTAGAACGTGCTCCAGAGACTATGGTAGTAGAAAATCCTTACAGCGTATTAACTTTGGATGGTAGTCGAGCAATAGAGCGCGATGTATGGGGCAGTAAAGTAGGTACCATACCTATTAAAGAAACAGTTTCTTTTGAGCCAGGAGATTATCAATCATTTGGCGATGTCAATAAAACTGTACTTATTACAAAGACTGCAGCGACTTCGTACAATATTGATTATTCTAATTCAGATAAAATTACTGCAACAAAATCAAGTGAAGGTCTTAATTTCGTTGATTATAGCGGAGAAATGTCTTTTATAAAAGGAAGAACCTCTAAAGAAATAGAACAGATAAAAGAAAATGATATAACAGAGTGGTTTCCTAATGCAACAGAAGGCAAAGAAAAAGTTAGCGTACAAATGGACTCAGATGCGATTACGTCAGAGGCGATGCAAATTAAGCGTTATGATCCAAAAACAGGCGCTCATGTTACTGACAGATATCTTGCAGGCATGACAGCAATAAAGGGAAATGACGGAATAATTAGATCACAATTTACTACAGAAGCTAGTTTGTATAATGCTGATACTAAAGAAATTGGTAATGCAGGTAATTTATTATATGATGCTGCAGCATCTTTCTTGCTAGATTCTGTTGAAACAGATAAAGGTAAAAAGGCAGTATTTAAATTTGTTCCAGAAGGGCAAGATCCAACTGTTTTTACTGCCACATCTAAGGGAGGCATAGAAACAGTTAATACGATCTATACAGACCCTGCCACGATTAAAGAGGCTAATGAGGCAAATTCATCAGGTGCTTTATTGCCAGAAGCTATAGCGCAAACTTTAGATCCTAACAATACTGGTTCAATTCAAAGAGTTTATCAATATCAGGGCAAGAAGCTTGTTAATGAATATTTTGCTGTTACGAGAGCTAAAGAAGACAGTAGTAAGGTAGAAAAATTTTATGTAGACGGTAAATATGCTAATCCAAATAATGCAAATGAATTAAAATCTCTTATTGCAAGCGAATTAAATCTTGATTTAAAAGAAACCAAGACTTCAACATTACAAGATTTTTCGTATTCTAAAACAATAGAAGATGATGCCGAGGTAGTGTATGTTTCTCCTCAAGGAAAAGTTTACTTAAGGATGGTAACAGGCAGAACTATTATAGAAACACCAAATAGTTATTCTAGTTCATCAACTTCTACTAGCGAGCAACATGATGTTTTTGCCTATGATCTTGTAACAGGCGATGTTGAAGAAGTAGATGTAGAGAAGACTTTTGTAGATGTTGTTACTGATAAAGATGGTGCTAAGAGATATGCACTTAAATATCTTGTTCCTGAGAGTAGAACACGATATTCGATAGGATTGCCTATTTCGTATAAGCCTGCTGGCGTACAAGGCATAGAATTTAAAGATGAAGATGGAAAAGAAATTTGGGCTGATATCAATTATATAAAATCAGGCCAATTAAATGGCGTAGGAGAAGAAAAACAGTTTGTCGCTGTAAGTATTCAAGATGCAGGATGGTCTAAAAACAAAAGAAACAGAATAATTGATTTAAGCACCGGTCGTGAAATTACAAGAGAAGGTTTTATTGAAACACCAGAAGGCGGAAAATGGGACTTAAATAGATATAAAGGCAAAATAGTTGAAATGGTTAAGGCTAAAGGTTTCTGGGGAGACGTAGGAGATGTTGCTTGGAATGGTCTTAGAGGAGAAGGAAAAGAAACTTATGTGAAGAATATGTTGATGGATTGGGGCATGTCTTATGCTTCAGCCGGGGCATTAGATGTTTCTAACCCAAGTGTTGCAGGAGTTGTAACAACCGCTCTTATGTTTACTGGCGTAGGTTCAGGACTTGGGCTTATAGGTAAGGGTGCTAAAGCAGGTTCTACAGCTGCTAGGGTTTATTCGATATCGCGAGCAGCTTTAAAGACAGGCCTTATATTCGGAGGAATAGATACCGCAGCATATGTTGGAATAGGAGCGCTTACTGGACAAGATTTAAACTTTTCAGATGGACTTGCAGCTTTTGCAGGTGGGGTTAAGATGGGCGCTACTATGACTCTTGGTATAACTGGATTAGGAGCTGTCAGCGGAAGAATCGCTAATTCTATTAATGCTGTTAATGGTGTTGCTGGCACTGGTAAAGGATTTAAATTTGTTAGTAAGACATATAAAGGTTTTGGAAAAATGGCAGAATGGAAGCAAGCAGCAATTTTAAATGGTTCATCTGGTGCAGCAGTTAATGTTACGCGCGGTATGGTTGCAAATTATTATGAAAATGGTGGAGAATTAGATTATAGCTTGAGATCTTTTGCAATAGATGCAACAGCTGGAGCTATTATTAGCGTAGCATTAGGCGGCGTTGGATCAAAAGTGATGAAAGGATCGTTTAACACTAAACAATTGCTTGGTAACAATATGATTCATTATGGTTTAGTTGGTTTAGGTGGCGAAACTGTTTCAACAGGAATATTTAGCGACAAGGAAATGACATGGACAAGAGCAGCAGGAAGTTTTGCTATGGGCGCTATTGGTGGATTAGTCTTTAGATCGACATGGATTCCAGAGATGATGGGTGTTAAACCTGCTGAAATTATAGGTGAAACAGCTAAAGTAACAGAAGGAGTAACAGAAGGAGCTACAAGTTTATTTAGAAATATTAAGAATCCATTGAAGCTTACAAAAGCTGCTCAAGGTGTAGAATCTGGCGCAACCGTTCTTAATTTCTCTAAATTACGAACAATAGGAACTTTAACTGGTTTAGGTGTAGGCGCAGGCGCAGGTATGGCAGCTATGGATGCTAGAGTTCATGCTAAACAAGATGCAAGAAAAGCGGGATTCAAAGAAGGAACTAAAGCATTTGATTCTTTTGTTTCAAAGGAAACTAGTAATAATTTTAGGAGTTGGAAAACAGCAAAATACATGGGTGCAGGCGCACTAGCTGCAAACGTAATGTTCTTTGGAAGAAGAGCGATACAGATGAAAGGCAGAGCAAAACTTTTAGGCACACATAGCAATAAGCGCATTACGCTTCCTCTTATTGCTGATGAACCTCATTTAATTGCAAGCCTATCTTTATTAGGAGCTGCGGATTTTGCAATGATCATGCCAGCTTGGGGTGCACTAGATTCAGTTATATATACAGGATTAACCGGTGGAAATCTAGAAGAAGGTTTTTATCATTCGTTCCAGCAAAAAGATGTTGATGGAAACGATTTGGGTGTTTTTAGCAATTTAGCTGTTCATTCTATTGGTGGTGCAAAATTAGGTGCTCGCTTAGGACCTGTTTTAGGTATTGCTCAAATGCCTCTTTCAGCTTTAGGTAAAAAATCAGCGTTAGCACCAAAGAGTATTTCAAAATTTTCTGCCAATAAATCTAGCGGTTTGAGTATTTCAAAAATCTTAAGTAGTCCAACTGCGCATAGTATGCCAGTAACTGTAGCTCAATTAGCTACTGTTGAAGTCTTAGCTGAAAAAGTATTAGAAAATACATATTTTAAAACAGCTGCAGAAAATAAAGCTGATACTCTTTATAACTCGCATTTAGAAGAAACAAAGATAATGACTGGCGCATATCCTACAACAACAAAGGCGCAGTTTAGAGAAGAATATGCTAAGAATAAAATAAAAGAAGATGCGGGACAAATAGCTTTTGCTTCACTTTTATTTAAGCCAAGTTCGATGCCTGGAGCAGAACCAGAAACAGGTGGTAAAGGAAATAAAGGATCTACAGCAGAGGCAAAAATAGAAACACCTCCCAACAAACCTTCTGACAACGCACTCTCTGCGGATGCACAAATTAAATTATCAACTAAGCAAACAAATATAGATCAAGCACCAGTTGCTAAGCCAGAGAAATCGATGCTTTCTCGCATGACTACCGCTGTTGATTATATCGGTTCTAAGTTCAAAGGTCATAATAATAACATACTAAGACAAAAAATAGGAACGCAATCTTTAGAACAGAATGTTATTATCACAAGTTCTTCTAAACAATATGTTAAGGCGGCAAAAGAAGCGAGACGCAGAGGCACAGAATCAAAAGATAAAGAATACAGAGATTTAGATGAAATAGATCAAGTATTTAATATGTCAATGGATAGCTTAAGGGAGAGCATTGAAGCAGACGGAAGAACAAAATTTAAAGTAAAACCGAAACAATTAGCTCTTGTGTATTCAGTTATAGAACATGCAATTAAGGGAGAGAAGCTGTTGGCAATAGAGCCTGTTAGTGGCGGTAAAACAGTTTTAACAGCAGCTATTGTTGATTCTTTAGCTAAAAAAGGCAAAACAGTTGTTGTTATTGTACCGTCAGGTAAACTTGTAGATCAATATATGAATAGTGCTCTTTTCGAGAATGGCAGATTTACAACTCCTCAGACTCGCAATAATGGCAAAGATGCTGTTCCTGAGGCTTTAAAAAAGGGAATGGTTTATTTTATGACTGATGCTCAAGCTAAAGATTTTGTTCTTCATAAGAATAAAACAGGAGAAAACTTTTTTAAAGATGCACAAGGATTTTATGATGAAGCTCATAATCTTTTTACTATGTCAGACAAAATTATAGGCGGCGGTTCAGAGCGAGCCGCAAAGATTGTCGCAGAGAATTCTTCTCAAGCAAAGAGACTGCAAAGACAATATGATACAGATACGGAACTTGCTAGAATAACTGTTGATTTGGTTAGAGAAGTTGGCGGAGAAGTTGAATATTTAGTTGAGAATAAGAATTCAGACAGAATGTCACATCAATTTAAAGAGCAGGCAACTTATAGAAACGGTAAGAATGTTTGGGCTGTTAAAGACGCTAATGGAAAATTAAGCATTGTTAAGAAAGGTACAGCAGGAGCAGAGATTTTAAGACCAAAAGATATTGTTTTAGAGAGATTTAATAAGTCTGTTAAAGAGAAGAAATTAATAAGATTTAAATCAGATCATTCAAAAGCTTTGCTCGAAGATTTTGCAGGTTTAGCTAAGTCAGCTTTTCAAGAAGCTAGAATAAGGACAAAAAATAAACAGGGAAATCTAGAATCTGCTCCTTTAGATGCTTATACAGGCGAAGCACGTTGGGGTGAAATTTTTAGCGATCCTACAGGAAGAAATACAAAGGCAAGGGCTCTTGTTGCATTAGAAAGAGTACTTGCTCTTGAACGAGAAGGAAATGTTAATCTAGAATCGTATATTAAAAGCGCCATTAATAGTACAGAACATAAAGCTCGTGGTGCTGATTTCTTAGATATGTTTGATAATGTGACTTTATTGACTGGTACTGCTGGTGAGGTAAAAGGTATGGCCAAAATGAAGAATATTAATATGGTTCAGTTTAGACCAGAGTATACATTAAAAGACATAGGACCTGAGAATGTGACTTTTGAGACTTCAGGAAAGTCTAAGATCGATATGATAGTAGACATTATTAGAGATGAAATTAATTTAGCTAAGAAAGCAGGCGATAATTTTGTATTGATTACTACTAATTCAAGGGAAGCAGGCGTATTGGGCGCTAGAAAAGCGCGTCAAACACAAAACCTTAAAGATAAGGGTTACAAAGTAGAGTATGTTTCTGATGCAAAATTAGCTGAGAGAATAAAAGAGATTAATAATTCTAATGCTAAAGAAAAGATTGTTATTGTTACCCAGGTAATTGAAGGCATTTCGGTTGAAGCTAAGGGTTCTGGTGTTGTGATGGAGACAGCTGTGCTCTCTGCGGCAGATACTACGCAAGCCCTAGCTCGTATGAACACATTTGCAGAGGCAAAGGATTCTTCGAGAACAAAGGCTAAAGCTAAGGTTAAATTACATATAGATGATCACTTAATCTTAACGGCAGAAAAACAAAAAATACTTGAAGCCCAGGGAAAACTTGATCAAGCAAGAAAAACTAATAGCTCTGATGCAATAAAGAATGCCGAAGCCAATCTAGATTTAATTTGGAGAGAGATGATGCACTCTCTAACAGAATTTAAAACAAATCAAGGCCTAGCCACTATAAGTACAACGGTTGTAGAAGGGGTTAAAAGTAAAGTAGCAAAAGAGTCGGTACAACAGCAATTGAGATCAACAACACATGGCATTTTATCTGATATAAGACAGGAAGCTCATAAAGACATTGCATTAGATTATATGAACAAAACAGGCAAAACATCTGCACAAATATCTTTGTCTGATAATAAAGGATTTGAAATATTTTCATCAAGCAAAGAAGGTGACGAGATATCAGTTGATAATATAAATAATGTTGGGCTTGTAGCAACAGAAGAAATAGAATTAATCCACGGAGCAAAATTAAAAGCTGGGCAAACATTAGATTATGAAACTGGATTTGTCTATGAAGCGCCACAAAATGAATTTGATATAAAAGATTTTAGTCAAATAAAGAGCGAGTATCTTCCTGTTGGCGTTATTAGTATAACAAGAGAAGATGTAAATAATCCTAAAGCTAACTATAATCCTGTTGTTAATACAGTTGTAAATGGAAAAAAGGCAGCAGCAATTGAGCTTTCTGATTTGGGTAAAAATACCTTGTTAGATAGACAAATAGTATATGCAGAAAACAGTGATGGCAAGATTGATCAAGTAGCTTATAGGGTTAAGCCAATCATCTCCAATGTAACAGTAGGAGCAGCTTTAAGTGCAATTAATATTAATGATGATTCTTATGAAATAGATAATGATGGATTTGCTATTGTTCCTATAGAAACATTTAATAAAGCTTTTAGCAAAGAAAATGCTCTAGATAATAGCGTATTTGATGGCATAGGCTTTAAGTTTGCGCAAGATATAACAATACATGAAGGTTTTAAAGAAAAACGTTCAGACGCGATTACTGGTAGAACTAGAAAATCAAAGAATAAAGTTGCGAAAGATGCATTAAAACTATCAATTCAAAAAACAGTAGAAACTCCAGAAATAGCTATTGCATTGCCTGACGGTCAAGGTGGCACAAAAACACAAAGAATTAAAATGGATGATTTAAGAGAACTGCAAACTCGTATGGCAAGTTCTAAATCACCTGACTCAGACGTTAATCTTTATTTTGCTGATTATGATTCAGAAGAGTCTAAGGCAAAAACTAATAAAGCATTAAACAATTTAGTTAGATTTTCAAATCCAACAACACAAGATGACAAAGATTGGGTTGCAAGTCTAAATACAGAAGAAGTGGTTCATTATGATACAGCAGCTAAATCATTAAAAACACGCGGCATATCTCCAGTTGAATTTGCTATGCGTTTTCAACATCAAATGGGTGGAAAGAATTTTGGCGGACATACTGGTTCTGGCGGTCAAGATGCATTAGGCAATAAGAGGGATCAACAAAACGTATATGTTAATGAATCAGCTACACATATTTTTGATTACTATCAAGACATAGAACGAGACAAAGGATTTGAAGCTGCTAGTGATACTGAAAAGATGATGGAAACAGTTCTTCATGAGCAAATAGGTTTTGCTAATAGAGATTTTTCTCATTATCAAAACGTTGAGGTTCGTCGTGTATGGTTAAAGGCAACTGAAGCTGTGAAGCAAATGAAAGAAAACAATGTAGATACAGTAGAGCTTCAATTAGTTGATGGATCAGGTTATGAAATTTACGAAGCTATTAAAGAAAACGGTAAGACAATTGGTGCGCAACCTATAAAATTAGTTGCACAAAATTCGGACGTTAAATTACGTCATTTAAACACAACACTAGCAAAAGGCGAAACACTAGATTATAAGGCATCATCTAAAACAGCATCATTGGATACTGGAAGCATTAAATATAAAAGTGTCGATAATCAAGAAGACAAAATAGTATCAAAATTAAAAGTAGGACAAGATATTGTAAATATTACAGATCCTAATTTAAATGGACATACAAAACTTGCTCAAAGAGCAGTAGCTGATGTTGAGGATGCTGCTAGTATTTTAAACAAGATTGATTTATCTTTAAATGGAACAAGAAAAGAATTTGCGTTAGACAGACATATAAAGACTATTGAGCAGTTAAGAAATACAAACAATGTATTTATTTCTAAAAATGCTGGCGCTATGAGTACTGATGACGGAAGAATGATTGTTGGAAGACTTGATAACAACAATAATAGACTTGTATTAAATTCAGAGGCTAATGGAGAAATGGCTGATATTTATTTAAGAGGACAGAAAATAGTTGAGAACGTTCCTTTAAGAGTAGCTGCCATTATTAGTGAAGTAGATAGAAAACATGATGCAGGATTTGAAGTATACAAAGCTAAAAATGATGCACCAGCACAATCTAAAGCATCTGACAACGCATTAACTGCTGATACATTCCACCCTGCAAACATCACAACAAGAAAACAAATTCAAGGTATGATGCGCGATGGTGTTGATCAAGCACTTATGACATTAAGAGCTGGTGGATATGATTCTAAAGCTAAAATAATGAATTTTACAAAAGCTAATTTACCTGATAGCTTCAACAAACGTGTTAAAGATTTTGCAATGCGCGCTCGCGTTCGTGCAACAACAGCAAGAGAAAGAGCTCAAAAGGATACATTTGGTTCTGTAATTCATGCTTCTTCAGGTCGTGTTAGTACATTAGAATGGGGACTTCACGAAGCAGGATATAAAACAGACGAAGCAATGGTTGCAAAAATAGCTGATATCGTTGCAGGCGACCCACGTAGAGTAGAAGGTGATATTGCAGTTTATGATTTTAGTGATGTTAAAGGCACTACAAGATTAGACAATTATGAACTCCATGTAGATACAACTCGTAATTTTGATGATAAATCAATGCTTTCAATATTTGCAGACGCTCCACAAGGTCAAACAATTGCATGGTTAGGTGAAAATATTGCTGTTGTAAATACAGATATATCAGTTGGTGGCGAAAGCGAACTTGCACGCAGCTGGTCAAAGATAGAGAAAAAATTAGGAAATCAAAATTTTGATGAGCAATTAGCAATGGTAATGCAATTTGATATTATCGATCTTAATAAGTTAGTTGCTTTAGCTGTTGAAGATGCTAATACAGAAGAAGCCATACTTGCTCGCGCTAAAGGTTTAAGTGTTGATGCTCCAATTTATGTAGCTGTTATGCGTGACGAATGGGTATTCTTTGCAGTTGTAGATGGCAAGCTTGTAGGCGAGCCACAAAAAGCAGAAGATATTTCTAACGGACTTGTGTTAATGTCTAAGGAAAGCATTCCAGGACATGTTGTAGCTAAGTTTAGCGAAAAATATGTTGTTGCTCAATCTGTTCTTAATCCAGAAACTAGCATACCTACAGCGCTTGGAAAAGGCCAGTGGGCACCTATTGAAGGTCAATTAGCGTCTATGAGCGCTACTGCAATGCTGTCAGTTGTTCCAAGCGTTGCTAAGCATGAAAAGATTGTTGTTGTTCAATCTGATGCAGGACAAGCAGAGAAAACAGCCATAGAGTTTGCTCTTGCAATACCAGAGAAACAAATTTATGTAGTTAATCATACAAAGACAAATCAATGGTTCGTTAAAGTTACAGTAGCGGATGGTGAAGCTAATATATCCAATGTATTTATTACAGCTGATAAGCTAGAAAATGGCGTTGTGGTTGTTGATGCTGCAATGTTGTCAGAAGCTGCATTTGATATACTTCGCGCAAATGGCGCAATAATAAGCAAAGCTGCAATGCCAGATAGTTTTGGTGGCGAAGATAATGTTAGCGCAAAAGCAGTTAAAGCAGTATTCAATACAGACTACAGACAAAAGACCATAGACCAAAGACTAAAAACAAAAGAAGCAGCAGAAGAACCAGTAATTGTCGTTCCTGTTGCTCCTCGCAATGACGCAATTGATATGCCAGCAATGGTTCCTGCTGCAACAATACCTGTTACTGTTCCGATGCTTATGAGCAGTGGCGTAGGCGATAATAGTCCTAATGTAGAGCTTGCTGATGCTGCAATGACAAGTGGTCCTGGAAATAACAGCCCTAATTACAAAGATATAATAGCTAAGAGTGAAGAGCTGATAGCTGATAGTGAAAAGACAATAGCGATTAGTCAAAAGATAAGAGCTGCAAGTGAAGAGATAAGAGCAAATAGCAGAGCGATAAGGAAAAAGATTGCTACGTCAGGTTCTGACGATGCAATGTTAGCGGCAGCAAAAACAGACGATATTATGCAATATCTGCCTTATGATCGCAAGATTGAAAATGATGTCTTAGTCAAAATGAAACAAGATGTCGGTAGAATAGTAGATATCATAAATGAAACAAATAGAAAGATTGAACCTGAGTTTAGCGTAAGAGACGATCAAGTTAAAATGGCTGAAGCCTTGATAGAGGGTAAGGTTGTTGTTGCTGAAAATGCTGCTGGTAAAACACTTGCTAAATTTATTGCAGGACTTGCAAATATAGTGAATGGTCGTCAGGCAACTATTTTAACTCGTGATGAAAACGATAGTGCTAAGTGGATATTAGAAGCTCCAGAAGAAGGGTTCGGAGCAAATTATAGCCAAATGTTAGCTGCTACAATGAAGGAATATGAACTTGAAAGTTCTGGTATCGTAGACTTAGATGGTTTAATGAAGAGATATGATGATGCGCTTAAGAAAAGAAGAACAATTGTAGCTAATAAAGAAATTAATGAAATAAAGGGACAGATATTAAGAGCATTACAATCTAAAGATATGTTAAAGATTGTTTCAATCAATGCTCGTGGTCATATGCCGAACAGATTCCTTGATGATGATTTAATTTTACAAGGTATTAAATCAATCAAGGATGACGGCGATACTATTTTAGATGAGGCAGACGACCTTCTTCTACTTGAAACTACATATATCCAATCACAATCACAATCTGTTAAGAAGAATAGTAATTTACGCAAGATTGTATCACAAGCCAAGAAAATATTTGATCAAGTTAAAATAGGCACAGACGAAGAAGATGCTATAAAAGTTGCTGCATCAATTCAAGACTTCGAAAAGCTTAATAAAGCAAATAAGAAAGCTGTTTGGTATAGTCAAGGTTCAGGTTTAATTGGTGCACCAGACTTGCTTATTTCTGATGCTGTTTATGAAAGTTTTAAAGAAGGTACATTGCCTACTATGATTGAAGGCGTTATTAGAGGAAAGATAGAAGAAATAGGCACAAGACTTGCAGCAGATCTTAATAAGGGCGAACTTGTTCCAGTAACTCGTACTGGTGAACTTCAAAGCGATATGATCTTTAGCCAAATACCATACAAGGTAGCTCAAACGCTTAAGATTAATGAAATACTAAAAGCTCGTGGAGATAGTCAACTTAAACTAAACAATATTACTGTTACAGGTGATACTGTTCGTGAGAATCCTATATCAGAAATGCTTCAAGGAAAAGGTAGAGTTGTTGGTGCAACTGCTAATAAGGCGGGTGCTGAGTATATTATACAAGCTAAGACAGGTTCAACAGAAGGTATAGTTACTATTGGAGAAGAAAGTAATGTCTTTAAACAAGCAGCTCTTCCAACAAAGAATTATCGTCATGTTGATATTACAGGACAAGCAGGCGGGCTAGTTGATCAGCTAGCTTCTATGGCAGAAAAATCACTTGCCGATAATAAAGGTACGTTGATATTTACATCAGATCATGTTCAGTTACGTAAGATAGCTGAAGACTTAAAGAAGAGATTTCCTAATACAGAAGTTGGCGTTATTGACGAAGATACAAAGCCAGAACAAATAGAAAAGTATAGAAATGAAATAGGAACTCATAAAGGCAACTCTACTCCACGTATTGTTGTATCTCTTCCACGTGTTGCTAAGCAGGTTAGTTTTAAGGGTAATTTAGATGTAATAGTTTCTGATGGTGCAAGTTGGCCAAAGGCTGATCTTACTCATGCTGTTAACAGAAACAACAGAAGCGAGAAGCTTGAATTAAGATTAGGTCGCTCTTATGTATTAGTAGACAAAGAAGCTTTAAATAAGAAATTTGAATTTGTTCGCAATCTTGTGCCAGAAATAAAGGGCTTAAGCAAAGCGGATGATGTAAATAAATTAGTTGATGAAATAGAAAAAGCAGGCGCTGGCGATACTTTAGCATTGTCTAAAAAACATAGACTAGTTGCTGAATTCTTACAAGCACAACAACGTTCAAGCTCACACAAGCATACTATACTTACTTTATTTAGAAACAATCGTCAAACTGAGCCAATGCAAGATCTTTATGATTCAAGAGTTGGTTCAGATAAAAAGATTGTACAAGAAATTCTGTTTAAGGAACGTGCAGGTCTTTATGGAAACACAATGCAAAAACTTCATGATAATCCATTTACCGGCGAAGAATGGGTAAGGGAAGCTTCTAGACAAAGCTGGGAAGCCGCAGTTAGAGAATGGAATGATTTACTTGAGCTGGCTAAAACAAAGGGTGGTTCAGCTGAACTTCTTGCGCGTGTTGAAGAACAAATTGATCTTATGAGGGATCGTCAAACTAATGAGCCTGGTGAATATTTAAATGTAGTTGCTAATGGCAAGGTGTTGAATCAATTTGCTGATGTTTTAAAAGATGCAAATAAAGAGCAGAACAAAGAAGTTCGTCTAAGAAAATTAGAAGCAGGTCATAAAGGTATATTAATGGCCGCTAAGTATCTTGGTGAAGGAATTATACCAACACGTGTTACAGCATTCTTCAAAGCAGATAATATTAAGTCAGTTGCATCAAAGACAGATAAAAGTAAAGATATGACTTATGTTGAATTTGTTAAAGGACTTACATCCGAAGAAAAGAATAAGTTTAATTTATCTATGTATGGTTTTGTTGTTGAATTAAAAGGTGAATATACTCTTGCTCGTCGTGGACATCAATTAATATCCATGTTGGATGCTTTTGAGAATTTAAGCCAACAAGATATGGATAAACTTGGAGCGACAGTTGGAAGCCATACTCCATTTACAATCGCAGTTCAATTGGTTCAAGCAGATATAGTAGATATAAAAGAAGCTAAACAGTTAGCATCAATGGTTAATTTCTGGTTAGAGAATGCTGGTCAAACAGAGCATATAGTTTCTTTAAGTGAAGAACAACAATCTAATTTCTTAAGCAAACTTAAAAAATTGACATTGCTAATATCTGATAAAACTTACACATTGCTTGCTTCTATTGGAGAAGAAATTGGAATAATTGATAATGTTGATATGCTTACTCAGATAAAGTCAAGATCTGATGCAATTACGCAGGCATTAGAAGGGGTAAAAGATTTAGAAGCGCAAAAAGCAAAAGCAGGATTATTAGGAATTAGATTTAATGGAAAATTAAAAACTGCTGTTAAGACATTAGTTGAGCTGGTTAATCCTACAATAGCGAAGATGGCATCTCTTCAAAATGAAATTGCATCTGATAAATTAGATATAGGCCCAATTGAATTTGCCGCTATTCTTCTAAATAGTGACGAGTTAAGAAACATTGAAGATATTAGTCGTGCAGAGAAGACATTAATATATATAGGAGAGACAATAGGCTATAAGCAATTAGATAAAAAACAAATAAATTTTGTTGCTTCTTTATTAGAAGAGTCGCTAGTATTACCTGCAGTTCTTTTAGTTGAAAGTGAAAGTATATCTGATGCTCAAAGAGAGCAACATATTAGAGTAGCTGCTAATAAGATTGATCAAAACGCAAAGGTTAAGAAGCAAGACCTTCAAATGCTATTCTATCAAATGTTATCTAATCCTCATAAATTTGGTTTAACAGCATCAGCTGCAAAGAAAAAAGTAAGAAAGTTCAATTGGAAGCTAGATAAAGCAGATACATTTAAGAAGATAAGAACTACTTTAGGAAATGAACTTGCATCTAGATTAAATCCAAAATTAGGCTTCTTGGATAAGTTTAGTGTTTCTGATAATGAAGAGTTTAAGCTTGTTTCAGGTCGCATAGATTGGACAGATGAGCAAGCCGAGCAAGAATATAATAAATTAGCTGATAAAGAAAAAGAAATACAAGAAAAGACAGAAGAGCTTGTTCAGAAATTAAAAGAAAAACAAGAAGAGACGAAAGGCAATGTTCAAGAATCAGTCAAAGAGGTTAAGAAAGCAAGCTTCTTAAACAGATTTAAGCCAACAATTGTTTTTGAAGGCAACAATATGGCAGAAAAGGTGCTTAAGGCAGGAATTAAAATAGGTTCTGTTACTTTAGGTTGGATGTTAGTGCCTTCGGTGTTGATTGCATCTCTTGTGTTTGGCACATCAGGTCTTGGGATTATTGGAATGGTATTGGTTAGTGCCACTATTCATGAAATAGGTCATATTGTTGCAGCTAGAATATTAGGAGGAAGCCAAACTTATCAAGGAATGGGCGTATATGGTCCAATAGCACAGGCTACGCTTAATACGAGAGGACTTTCTAAAAATGCTATAAGAATTATTGCAGCTATTGGTCCTATAACAAATATATTGGTTGGTACTGTGGCCTTAGCTTTTGGAGTTGATCCATTTACTGCATATCAAGGAATAGAATTCTGGGGCGTTCCTGTTAATTTAGTTACTATAAACCTTGTTTTCTTAGCTGCGGTAAATCTTCTACCAATACCTGCGTTTGATGGTCTTACAGTTATAACAGGTAAAAACACTAAGACATCTATGGCTTCAGGGTCTGGAAAAGCTTTCTATTCAAGTATTCCACTATATGAATTTGTGTTATATGTTGCTTCTGTTCTGTCATTGCGAGGAGTAAAGCGACGCGGCAATCTAGAAGAAGAGATTGCTTTGCAAAAACCGCTCGCAATGACCGATAATGAGAAACATACTCAACAGTCAGCTATATTTGAGTCACAAGACAAGATTGAGGCAATTAATTTGAACATTGAGCTTGAAAAGGCTGTAATGCCTGAAATTCCAGCTATGCCAGATAGAAGTATGCCGTTTGATCCATTAGGTATACCAGTAGCTCCGATGATTCCTCTTGGAGCACCAGCTTTAATGCTGTTAGGGTCTGTTTCAGGCAGTGGTCCAGGTGGAAAAGCACCTGTTAGTATGGTAGAACAACAAAGAGAATTTGGTCAAAATGAAGCAGATATTAAAGTAGCACAAGCTCAGACAGGTAGCGAGGTAGGGTTCTTATTAGCGTTTGCTCTCGATCTTAAGAGTCGAATGAATTTTAGTAGTACCGGTCTGAGTCCAAATGCGATAAGCGCTGCCATCCTTTTCCGCAAAGGATCAGGCAGAGCAAATGTAGTAGCGCGGATAATAGTAAATGTAGTACATGTTGTAGCAAATGCAGTAAACGTAGTAAGTAGCAATGGTTCTAAGCCGTTGATATCTAGTGACTTCGGTCATAAAGGTAAAAATAACGGAGAGCCTGGTTCACGTAGTGTGTCAAAAAGCCGAGCAATTGAAGTTAAGGCTGGTAGTAAAGCAGTAGTAGCAAAGCTTGTAAGAAACACTTTGGTCAGCATGATAGAGTACTTCAAACAAGTTGCAGTAAGGGTTAAGTTGGCAATGAAGGTTCAGGATGATCGCACTGAAACAAGGTTACGTGAAAGCAGAACCACAACAGTAGCAAAAGCAGTAAACGTAACAAATGAAGCAGAAGTAAATGCAGTAAAAGCAATTGTCATAGAAGAAGCACAAGTAGTATCAGTAGCACAAGTAGCAAGTGCATCTAATGTTAAGGCTACCGTTGCGGAAGGATTGGAATCCGTATCTAGATCTGCATTATTAAGATCTATGATTAGCTCATCTGCCACAATGGCAGGAATTGTTCTATTCACAATTAGAGATGAAGTTACTCAAGGCGTTGGTGAACTTTACGCCCAAGTTGTATTTAGGGGTGTGAAAAATGTGTCATCTGAAACTAGTCTTGAATATAATGACGCTCAAGGTGCGTCTAATATCAAGATAAGGATAGTAAGCCTTGCTAAGAACATATATAGAAGTCTTAGAGTGCGCGAAGAATCAGGAGACGCGGAACCAGGGGCTTCACCAGTTTATAAGTTTGTCCCAACAATTAACACCCAAGGAAACCAAGCCCTGGGTGTGCCTGTATTCCTATCAGCGAATATCATAACTATAGGATCATTAAATTCTATCCACTTCTTATTAGGGGCAGCTGCTATAGCTGTTATGCTTGCAATGTTAGCATATGCAATCTATAGAGGTGCGCCAAATACTATTCATGTAAATTCAATTAAATCAAACACAGATAACAGCCTTATAAATAAAGCACGTGCATATATACGCGCGCGAGTTACTTATAAGGCTGTTTTATTTGGTAGTTTAAACCATAACGAGTCACAAGCCACGGACTCCAAACAAGGAGGTACATTATGGTCTGCATCAATACAATCAATTCAAGAAGTTTTAGCAAAAATACAGAAGGCTTACAAATCACACATTTTGTCGAATATCCAAACTCAAGCTGCTTTATCGCAACCGCAAATAACAAAGACACGAATAGAACAAAAGTCTATCTTGTTGGACAAGATGAACGTATTTATGAACGCTGTGGACTTAAAAGCACTTGGAATGAGCTTCAAAGCGAAAACAAGCGATTTCTTACAAAGCTTGTTAAAGAAGCTTTCAGCAACGAAGATGTACCATGTTATACAGCTAATAGTTCAAGCATACTTAACTAAGAAAGAAGTAATAAAGAATAGTAATGAAGTGGAAGTCGTTAGTTCCGTGGCTGGAGGCTTCTCGGCTCCACTTCTTACTAAGCAATTTGTTGAACAAATTGCTAATAATGGGGAAGAAAAATATTTAGTACAAGCTAGTAATGGAGTGGAAGTCGTTAGTTCCGTGGCTGGAGACTTTTTGACTACACTCCTTGCTGGCATAAACAGATTTAAAGTAGCATTTGCTACAGTAGCCATATTACTTTTAAATACAGCAGTTAAAGCGCAAAGTGCTATAGCTGATACAGCTGCCGTTGTTGTAGATTCCGTGGCTGGAGGTCTTAACACAACGGCAGCTGTTACTGATTTAAGCAGCCCAACATCTGAATTTTTTGCTCAAATAGGCAATATTACATCAGAGAGTGTATTGATAATGATCGCAGCGGCATTAATCGCAAGTGTAGTTACATGGTTTGTTATATATGTTGCATCAAAGAAATTAGCAGTAAATATAAGTAGAAGCGGTGCTTTAACGTTAGGTTTTGCTGTGGCATTTTCAGGATTAAAATTGTTTACAATAGCAGCTCCTATAATTAAGGAAGTGTTTGCCACTACAACATCTTTAGGGATGTTAGAACATTTTGCAACAATGGCACCAGTTGTGCTTATACCTGTTTTTGCATTAATGCTTGGAATTTCGCTTGTTGCTTGGAACATTCAAAGAATTTATAAGAGCAAGACAACAGCTATAGCTTCGCCATACAATTTTAATACTCTTTCTAAGGCAGAAAAACAAGTTTATAAGAAGGAATTTAAGAAACAATATAAACCGCTTAGAATGAGTTTTAAAGAATTTGGTCGTTTTGTTTCAGCAAGAAGAGAAATTGTTATTTCTTTAACAGTTATTGGAGCAATTGTAGGTGTTTTAACAAGCACGTCTACTCTATTAACAATGGTTTCAGCAGGTGTTCAAGGAGCTTTAGTAGGATTTGTTTCAGTGTATCTGTTATCAGTGCTTTGGAATTTCTTCTTTGGATATGTTTGGAAGAACACACAATTTGTTGAGTTTGTTGAAGATAATAGAGGAAGATTTAGCTCAGATGAAACAATCATACAAGAAGTAAAGAATTTAGAAGAGAAGCTAAGTAATACAGGCGTTTTAGAAAATAGCATATATGTAATAAAAGATCTGTTGATTTCGCTGACACTAAGATTCCCAGTTACTGGAGGAATCATACAGTTTGTGATTGGTCGTGGTTTCTTAGCTTTAGCTGGAAGCTATGTAGCCGGACCAATCACTGCTTTAATCAGCCCTTCAATAACAACTACATCTATATTAGGTTTTTGGCCAGCTGTAGTAAGTTTCTTAAAAGGCATATACCTTGATACAACAATAGGCGGATTTATAAGATTAGCTCTTATGGTTATTTTCCTTAACCTTAAAAAGATACCTGCTTATTACAATATGACGTTTAAATTGTTCACAGGTGAGGCAATTAATACATTTAATCTTAAGAGCCATTTAAGAGAACTTCATAAGAAGCTACCTTTACATATATTAGCAGCGTTTGTGTCAGTAGCTTCTATTGTTTTAGCCCCTGCTTTTGGTATTATTTATTTAGCTAATATATCAGCTGAAGCTAATGCACGGGATGTAAATAAATATGCAAAGGTTATTGGCGATATGGGTAAAGATTTTTGGGTTGGAATGTGGAACATGTGGTTAATCTCAATGGAAATTGGTCTTATCACTGATGCTGGTGCTGCACTTGATGGAGAAGATTCAGTTCTTCGTGATATTGGTGGTGCTCAAGTTCATAAGTTAGTTGATGCATTTGAAGGTGAAAATGGCGCAATAGCAGTTGGTAATTATTTATTACCTCAATATACCGCAGATGGCGTAAATATTCCTCAAGCTATTCACAACTGGGTTGGCGAGACAATTGGAGTTGAGACAATTTCTTTAGATTTTTATAATATGATAATTGCAGCGAATTCAGCAACAGAGTATAAAGATTATAAATCAACTAGAAAAGCCTTCGATGCTTATATTAACAAAGGACAAGATTCAATATCAGCTGATCTTAGATTTGGAAAACAAACAGCAGTTATAGTAAAAGATGAAAATAATAATTTTGTTAAGATATCAGTTGATGGCGTTCAAACACTAGGCAATTATTCAGCAAGCGTTAATATAGAAGAATTAGCAAATCAAAATGTAATCTTTATTGTGTCTGAAGAAGATGTTAAAGCCGGCACATTTGAAGATAAGTTAGATGTAATATTTACAAAGCTAGCTGAAAACAGAGGCGTTGATCAGATAGCAATAAATGCTTTTAACAAAATTACTCTTGTAGATTTAGAAAGATATCCACCAGCAGGTATTAAATTAAGAAACTATGCAGAACAACAACAAGCAGCTCAAAGAGCAATGCAAGATACTAAAGAAGCTACAGATGGTGGATACAATGGATACACAGTTGCACAAGCAAGAGAGCAAATAAAGAAATATGAAGCATTAGGAATTACAATTGAAACTGTTAATCTTAAAAATGAAGTTAGTATAAAGGCTGCAATTGATAAAGCATTAGCTTTCTTAACAACACAAGGAAGAATAGATTATACTCGCGGACCACCAACAGTTAACCTAGTCAATTCTTCTGATATAACTTTTGCAGCATTTTATGAAGTAGATGACAACACCCTATATATAGAGAAGACAGTACTTAGCGATTTAGCATATGATTTAACTTCAGTATTTGTTCATGAGCTTAATGGTGACACTCACGAAGAGAATATAATAGCTGAGAAAGCTTATAAATTAGTACAACAACAAGAAATAGAAAAAGCAACCGATGAAAGAGCAAAGGTAATTAATAGTGCAATTGAAAGAGCAATAAAGACAGGCGATTTTGATAAAGCTGAAGATATATACAGAGACGATCTTATTATTAGATACATAAACGATAAAGATATTTTAACTGATAAAGAAAAAGAAGATATAAGGGCTATTTTAGCTCGTGAGCAACAAAAAAGAGCAAACAAAGTAAGATCAGAAAGCGGAATACAAGTTAGTAACAATATAGAAGTTGATTCTTACGGAAATGTAGCATCGTTTATTTCGCCATTACCTACAGGCGCATTACAACTTACAAGCAACGGAATATTTGGCGCAAGCAGAGCAAGAGAAGATGGGAGTCGTTATCTTCACGAAGGTGCAGATTTTAGAGCTGTTGTGGGAACAAAGACATTCTCTATATTAGATAATGCTGAAGTTACTCATGTGGCTAATTTTAATACAGGCCGCGCTGGTAAATATGTAACAATTTCAAGCCAAATTGGTGAACATAAAGTACAAGTATCTTATATGCATTTAAGTTCTGTTGAAGTTGAGTTAGGTCAAGCTTTATTATTAGGCGATATTATTGGTTTAACTGGAAAAACAGGAAATGCTAATAATACTGACGAACCTCATCTACATTTAGCGATTAAAATTGATGGTAAGCTTGTTGATCCTGTTAAATTATTTAATGGAGATGTTACATTTGCATCGGATACAAGAAACGTAGCACCTATCTTTGGATTACAAATAAGTAATGCAGCATTCGATACTTACAAAGCTCATGATGCTGATGGCTTTTTATCTAAATATTTTAGTTCACGAGCAGATTTTGAGAAATTCGTTTTAGCTATTATTAGATGGGAAAGCAGTTTTGATGCTGATGCGACTAGTAGCGTTGGAGCAAGAGGTCTAATGCAAATTATGCCTGGTACTTGGGCTGAAGAAGTAGCAGAGCTAGGATATAATTGGACGGCTGCTGATATTACAAATCCATTTAAGAATGTACGCATTGGTTCACGTTATCTTGTTGAGCAATTAAGAGAATTTGGTTCTATAGAACTTGCGCTAGCAGCTTATAATCGCGGACCTGGAAAAGTAGAAGATGCGATAGCGGCTGGTTTCGCAGACGGCATACCTACAAGCAATGGAACAACGCATGATTATATAGAAAGAATTAAGAAAGTTTATAATGGTGGAATTTTATTAACTAATTTCATTGCTAGTCCAGTTGATGCATTAACTAAATGGCTTGCGATAGAAGAGTATAGAAACAATCCAAGATCTTGGATAGAAAAAGTAGTAAGCGAAGAAGAGAATGGCTCAAACGTTATATTCCCAGTTGTTGATGTAATTATAACTGATAGAGTAGGTGAAAAAGAGAAACAAGCTCATTTAGTTGGATCACATAATCTTGATGTGATTACAGATGAACAAGTTTATAACAAAGTTAAAACAATACTTGGGCAAAAAGTTCTTATGGATAAACAAGGTTCTCAAGCCGGAGTTGTTCTTGTTATAAGTAAGCGAGCATTGTTTAGTGGTGAAAGTAATGTAAGGGCTATAGTAAAAGATTTATTCTCAGAGCTTATAGGAGAAATGAAGATGCAACTATATAAAATAGTCATTTGTTTATTTTCTCTAAATCTCCTGTTTACTTATATAGAGAAAATACTTCTGAAGAAAAATATAATTTATCAGAACTTCTTGGATTTATTGTTCCTGATGAAGACGGTGATATAGAAGCACCAGCTGATGCAACTTACAATCCTATTTATAACAGAATTAGTGGAAAGATAGTAGAAAAGCTAGATACTGAAGATGGAATTATTATAACTGTAAAAGATGGAGAGAAAGAGGCTTCTTATATAGTTGTTGCAACTCATTTAAATGAAGACGACATAGTAATGGAGGGAGCTCTTTTAGGTGTATCTTTTGATAAACAAGCTTCTGATGAAACTTTAGAAGAACAAATAGAGATGCAAATAGCAGATATAAGAGAAGGCATAGAAGATAAAGAAGAAAGAGTTGATGAGATTTTAGATGATGTTGCAAAATTCTTATCTACAAAAGCTATGTTTGTAGATCAAGGATCATTTGAGTATGAAACATTGGTTGAGAAATTAAAAAACAATGATTTAAGTACAAGATTAGCTGTTGTATCAGCTTTGGTTAATGCATATGGCGTTGATCCTAAAAATACAATTAATGGTCTTTTTGCAAGAAATAGCGAGTTAAGAGGCGAAGATCAAACAACTAATTTATTAGCATATGTAGGTCTTAATTATGTTCCAGGAAATGCAGTATTTACAAAGGGTATTAATTTAGGCGGAAATAATAGTTTAGATATTGGTCTTGCAATTAATAGTCGTTATTCACAATTCTTACAAATTTTAAATATGACATTAGGATATGAAGACCTTATTGCGAAACAAGGCGTAGGTGCTGTTTTAGGATGGATATTCTATGTAGAGGCTGCAGCAGAAGTATTTAATGGATTTCAAGGAATGATAACAGGTTTTTCAGATAGAGGTGGAATTATAAGACCAATAAAAAGAGGAGTATGGACTGCTGTTTATGATGCGGCAGAAGAAAAAGGCGATCCTAGGATAGTTGAAAAAGACGGAGAAACCATACTTAAGAAAGAGACTAAATCTTATTCAGTACATGTATCAGCTGCCAGCGCTATTAAAGATCTTATGAGAGAAACTTTAGGACATGTTATTCCTTCATTATTTGGTGATCCAGAGAAAGTTGCTATTTGGGAAGCAAGATACCCAATTTATCTTCCAGGAAATGTTCAACTAAGATTCCTTAAAGAAGGTATTGCAAATACTGATGAGAATATTATTTATTCAATACAAAGAGGACGTGAAGGGGAGAAAGCAGAAGGACTTAAGGGAGATGCATCTGAGTATATCTTTGGCTATAAGATTGATTTAAACAAAACAACAGTGACTGAAGAGAATCCTTTAGGAACTAAAGAATTAATGTTTGCTTCTCGTATGTTTGCCAAAGATAAAAATGGTGAGCTTTTACTTAAAGAGTGGTTAGAAAAACCATATAACGCTATGTATAATAAAGAACCTGGCGAGATGTATATAGTTCCTTCAAGACATACATTAGAGAATGTTGGCGATCTAAGAGACGTTGCAAGGGGTTATGATTTTGATGCTGATGGAGAAAAAAGAACAATACTAGCTGCAGCAATTCATCCTACAACTGGTGTTGTTATGAGAAAGTATTATAAATATGATGGTATACCTGCATCAAATCCTGTTCCTGCATTTGAGCGTGATGGTATGACAATATATGTTGCTGAAAATGAATATACTTATGAAGACATAAAAGTTAAGTCTAATCAAGATCCAAGTTTATCAATAGGAACAGTAGATGATAAGCCAATTCATCCATATATTATATATAGCAAGCCTTTAGCTGATATAGGTTATTGGTTTGGTGCAGAGTCAACAGATAATACAACAGCACATATTATGAAATTTAGCAAAGTAGCAACAAATGAGTCAGTGAATATGTATGAATATGCAGGTACTCAAGAATGGACTGAAGATGTAAAAGATATTAAAACAACTGAATTGGTTTGGAAAAAATATGACGACAAAAAAGAAACTCCAATTAGAACAGCTGTTAAAATGTTTAACCCTAACAAGGGTGTTGTTGATACAGATAAAATAACAGGTGAGGATAAATATTCAGGAGATTATACAGAAATTACATTACCTGAAGGTTTAATTATAGTTGATGAGAATACAGGCAATATTACAGGCGCAGATGAAATAGGAATTATCGTTGAAAAACCAGCTGAGGTACCTATTGCGGTTGCTCATCTTATTGATCGCTCAGTATATTTATACACTCAAGAAGAAGTTGATGCGCTTTATTTACATGAGGCAGGTAAAGATTTAAAAGTTAATTTTGTTTGGGATTTTGCTGGAGCAGATTCTAGAAAAATTAATGTAATAAGAAATAATTCTAATCATGATGATCAAACTGTAATGATAGTTGGTGGTCTAGGTCTTGATACAAAGGTAGACGAAAATGATTCAAAAGATCAACCTGAGGTAGGAATTTTAGAATATAGCAGAGCTAGCAGCCTTGAATATCAAAAAATATTTACAAAAATGGTAAACAATAAAGCGTTAGGTATGATTACTCGCGAAGATGGAACTATTGAGCTTATAACAAAAGATAACTTCCCTGTTACAGAGCAGATAATAGAAAGTGTACCTGAGAAAGAATCTGATGATTTAGCAAGATATGCAAGAAAAGACCTTATGAATGTTGGCGAGGTTGAAGGTTTAATATCTATAGCTGGCATAGATGATATAGATGGAGAAATCAAAGCGCTTATAAATAAGACATTAGGATTAGAAGCTGATATATCAAGTAAAGATGCAGCTTATATTAAGGCAAAAGCAGAATATGAAAAAGATTTAGATCAGCTTGTATCAATTGAAGCTGTTTTAGGCCAAGAAAGTTTCTTTGCAAGAACACATGCAATAAACGCTATGTTAAGAGGTTTTGAAGAAGAACAAAAGAAATTAGATGATGCTATTACAATAGGCGAAATTATAGCAAAGATGTCTGTAGGTGAAAATTCTGAGACTGGCGAACTTCAAATTAATTATAAAGATTTTATGACAGATTTAAGAGAAGAAGCAGTAGATAGAAATATGGATATTAATGATTTATTAGAAAAGAAGATTATAAATTATTTTAATTCACAATTCTTTAAGAGTAGCGATGTTGCAGCTCTTGAAGAAGAAATTAGAAAAGCACAAGCTGCTCTTAATAAACTATATCATTTTAATGAAAATGATCCATTTGTAACATTTGATGAAGCTTATTTACATGTATATGGTCCTTGTGGAGTTGTACCAGGAACACTTGTTCAATCAGCAGATTTATTACTTCCAGCAGCGCAAATATCATTAGATTCGCTTCAAATGAATTTAACTACTGCAGAAGCTCTATTAAGCGATATAGAAGTAAATGGCTATGCTGACAATAGTAATACTTACAACAATATAGTCTTTACTCAAGAGAAGATATCAGAAGGCTTTACATATGAAAAAACAGATGACGGACAATCAGATATATTATGCTCAACTATGGGTCGTATACAAAGATTAGAGCATGCTGTTATAAAGTGGCAAGCTGAATTAGTTAAAGCACAAAGTAATGTAGAGTGGAAAGCAATGGTAGAAGAGAATTTAGCACAAACTCAAAGTTGGTTAGCTTTAGAGAAAGACACATTTATTTTATTGCTTAAGATGAGTGTTATTTATTATGATCCTACAGGTTTATTCTACACCGAAGCAAAAGAGATGCTTAAAGATGTTATTGCTCTTGCAGAAAGAAGAGTAGCATTAACATCAGAAGATATTAATTTATTAGAGAGAGCAAAAAATACTAATATTCCAAATTATCAAGGACTATTCCTTATACCTCTAGAGTGGGACGAAGCAGAACTAGGCCCTCGCGATTCTGATGTTTATACAATACCAGAAGTAGAAGCATATTGGATGTCTCGTCTTGTTGCAATTGATATGGAAATAAGAGCAATGCAAGAAATTATAACGAATAATGAAATAAGTGATGAAGCAAAGGCGCTGTTCGTACAGCTTATAGCTAATTTAGAACAAGAAAGAGACGACTACTATACAAATCATGCTAAGCCTGAGTTAGAAAAAGATAGAGCTATACAAGAAGGAACATTGTCTGAAGATCCTGCAGATATATTAGAGAGAAAGATTGATAAGCTAGAAGCCTTAGAAGCACTTTATCAAGAAAGATTAGCAATTCTTCAAGCAATAAATGCATTAGGGTTAAGCATTTATACAAATGATGTCGCAAACGATAGAGAAAAGATTATTGATTTTGAGAAGAAGATGGCGCTTCAAGCATTAAAGACAGTTGAAGATAGAACAGGTTTAGATAAAGCTGCTCTTAAAGAAGTTTTAGGAAGCCTAACAGGGTTATTAAATGCTGCACAAATGGAACTTATAGAGAAGCAAGAATATGCAAGGATAAAGAAAGAAACAGAAGCAGCATTAGAGAGCTTAGAAGATAAGTATACTGCTTATATAGAATCTATTAGAGAATACAATAAATCATTAGAGGCAACTAAAGAAGAAATATTTAATAGCTATATAGCTACATTAGAAGGCGAAGAAATAGATGTTGATGTTGTATTAGCATTTGAAGCGTTCTTTGTAAAATTGGAAAAATCAATGCCTGTCTTAGAGCAAATAGGAAATACAATTTATTATTACGGAAATTCAGTTGCTAATTTGGTTACAATTGGCGGACAAAATTCTGCTGATATGAATGAATCGACTTGGACTAATGTTAAAGATGTTGAAGGTTTAAAGAAAATTATCAATAACTCTCAACAATATTCTATATTTGATGAAAACTTCGAGATTTATTTTGGTACAGTTCAAGCAACAGTAGATGGCGCTAAAAACAATCGTTATTTTGTTATGAGCATTCCTTTATCTGATAAAAATTCAACAGAGATATTACACAGATTTGCACTTGGTTCAATGCAAAGCTCATGGTTTGAAGTTGATGCAGCTACAATTATGAATGAAGAGCCAAGTGTAGCAGCTAAAAAAGATCATGCTGTATTAATTATTGATACTTTTGGATATAAAGGCGACAAATTCTTCGCTGGTGTTGTAGGCGCGATGAAAGTTAGTACAAGCTCTGATAATGTAATAGCAGCTGTTGAAGGTATTTTAGATTATGAAATCTCAAGTAAAAGCAGACTTATCTTAGAACTTGGTTATGGATATGCATCTAAAGATGAAACAAGAACAGTAAAATTATATGATCCTATAACAAATCAAGAGATGTTTAGTGAAGATATAAGATTGTCAAATAGTGACAATTTTGATTCAGAAAAACTTACGTTTAGACATAGCTTTGGAGATAATGTTTCTCTTGATCTTGCCTTAAACAGAGTACATGAAGATGATTTTATGGATATCTTTGAAGAGCAAACAGCTATATTCGGTTCAACTGGAATTCAAATGCATTTTGGAGAGTTCCAACTATCAGCAGAACAAGCATTTGATCATAAAGGCCTAGTTGATAGAAATGCGATAAAAGCTCGTTGGGGTAGAGTAAGTGGTGGGTTTGCTAATATAGAAGGAACACAAACTTATAATGCAGGAGTTGATGTTATAAAGACTGATAAGAGCAGAGTTTACTTTGGATATAGAAAAGATGTAAGAGGAAACGATGCATTTAATTTGTCAGCTGCACATAGAGTATCTGATGGTATCACATTAAATGGTGGGTTAAACACATCTGATGGAAAGAAATTCTTAGGCTCATTAGGTGCGACATTAGATTTAATTCGTTTTGGAAAGAGCAAAGATAAAGGCCCTCTTCTTTCTATCACAGTAGATAAAACAAAAGCAGATAATGAAATCTTCCCAGAAGGATTAGATCATAATGCAGCTGAAGGTGAGTATAGAGTAGAGATAGAAGGATATAAAGATATCTCAACTATTAAGAGCACAGAAGTTGTTGGAACAGATGATCAAGTTCAGTTCGGTTTAGAGGCTATGAAGATATCTCTTGAGAATATAATAGGTCGTTATATAAATGAGAATGTAGAGTTAGGTCGTGCTACTTTAGAATCACTATCTAACTTACCTGCAGCAAACATATTTGGTGGAGCAATATTCTTTGATGGTCAAATGCCAAAAGCATTAACAGGAAAAGAGATGAGCTTAGCAGTTAATATAGGTTCTGATGAAGCTCTTAATAGCCCATATATAGGATATTTAGGTGGAGCTGGATATTATTTAAGAGTACCTGTAAATGGAAGAATGCATAGTATATCTCTTGGAAACAGCTCAGAGGTTATGGTTATATTACCAGAGACTTTAAGAAAATATTCTGATGTTACTGATATGACAAGCGAGTATCCAGTATTGGTTGAATCAAGCATTCCAACCGCAGAAAGAGTGGGACATTATTTAAGTAATTATGGTTATATGTCAGTTGCAGGAGTTGGATTTGTTGAAATAACAGAGAACGTGATAAATGCTTTAACTGATGCAAGCGTATCTAATGGAACGCTTCGTAATTGGGAAACGATACATAATCTTACATACAATGGAGCTGATCTAAGTGGAGCACATATTGAATATGGTCTTTTAGGAATATCAGCATTTGAAGCTAGAGCAGACGCAAGATATGGCGTGCCAACAAAGAGCGGAGTTATTTATTTAACAGAAGCACAAGCAGATGCTAGAGCAGAAGAACTTGGATTAGCTTGGTCTCAAAAGTTAGGTTCAAGCGTTACTGATAATTATATTTTCTCAGTTCCTGCTCAAGGAATTGATTATGTGATAGCAGATGATATTTTTGTAGATACTTATAATAGAGAAAGAATAGCCGCTAAGTTGCCAAAGGATTATGTGGGTAAGAGTAAGTATATTTGGATAGATAATGCTGAAATTTCACGTGCTCATGTTTTCACTTTGAAAAGCTTAGCAAAAGATTTTGATAATATAAGAAAAAATGCTGCTCATATTATGAGAATAGGCAGAAAAGGCAACACCATTGAAAGATTCTATTTAGGCGCAGATTTCTGGAGCACAAAGGTAGAGATAATAGATAATAGCAAAAATTATAATAATATTTATGATATGGAAAATTATATTATTAAGGTTGGTCAGTTAGATACATTTAAGCAAGATCTTCAAAAAGAAGTAGATGTTCTACAAAAACAAATAGATGAAATTAATAGAAAGATAAATAGTGGAGTTAATGATCCTGCTAAATCAAGGGCAGGCCATACAGAAGCAGATGTAAATAGAGAAGCAAGAGCTCTAATAACAAGCGGAGTTACATCTAACGCTAGCAGAGGTTGGGCAAAAGCAACTGAAAATGATAAGTGGGTTTCTGATGTAATTAAATATTACACAAAAATAAATTCAGAGGTTAAAGCTCAAAAATTAGATAGCCTTGTAGATGCAGGTTATGTAAGAGCAGGTCCAATGGTAACAGCTTATGGAGCAAACGTAATTGTTGCGAATAATGAATACGTACTTATTGCCACAAATGATAACCCTTCAATGGATGCTACATTAGTACACGAATCTAATGGCGGCACTCACCTAGAAAATCTACAAGCAGAATTAGCTTATCTAGAAGCAAAATTAGGTCCTATACAAAGAAAATTAGTTGGTTTAGAAGCTACTAAAGAAGATAGTGATGCTGTTGTGTCAACAACATCTAAGACAGAAATAGATGTAGATGGTAATTTACGCATAACAATTGCAAATATATTATGGAACACAGAAATAATAGAAATTCGTGATTCTAAAACAGGTAAGTTGATGAGAAAAGAACTGCCATTATCTAAAGAAATCGTACACTACGATGTTGAAACAGGGAATGAAACATATGTAACAGATTTAGATAATAAGGAAGGCATCGCACTTAATATAAATGGAACAATAGTAAGCAATGTAGTTGGAGTATTTAATATAGCAGAAACAATAGATTCTGTTGGTAATAACATTAAGATTGTTAGCTTTGTTAATACAAGAAGTTTCACAGATGCAATTTTATCTGAATGTGACAATTATGCTTCAATAAGAAGAACCACGTATTATAGCGATGGTAGCATTTATAGAGATGAGACAGGTTTTACCACTATATTAAAACAAACTGAAAACACAGTAGAAGGTATGTTTGAGAATGTAAATGAGTATGATTTTAGAAATAGAGATACATATATAGACAGAGGATATGCTTTTCCTACTAGAGAAGTTGAAACTAGGACAAATGGAGAATGGTTTAAGCTTCACGACATTATTAGAAAAGGGGATCTAAAACTAGAAGACATAGAAGTTATAGATTTTAATAAATTAATAGCAAATGAACCTATTTTTATAGCTTTTAATGCTTTAGGTATTGATTCTGCAACTATTCTTAATTTAACAGATGTAATAACCGTAGATGATATACATACTTTCGATTTTAGAAAGCCATACGATCCTCAAGAAAGAAAAATAATCTCAGTTCGTCAGGAACAAGGACAAGTTATTGAGATAATTGTTGGCGTTGAATTTGATCCAAGAACAGGTGAGGTTGTTAAGTCTTATAAATTAACATCAGATTATCGAATAAAAGGTATGTTTGTAACAGAAAAAGAAAAGGTTAGAGCTGAAAAGATTTTCGGAGAATATAAAGAAGTTTATGCAAGTGCGGTTAATGATAGGTTCCCAGAGGAGTCATTAAATACATTAGAAAAATATCTTGAAGCCTCTGGAATTGCATTATGCTCTGATTTAATAGTTGTTAATGAGTATCCAGCGCTATTAGTTACAGACAATGAAACAAGTAACAGTACATATACAAATATTTTTGGTAGAGCTCTTAAGCATTACTTAATTCCTAATGATAGCAGGGGTCGTGATATAGCGGTATTGTACCCTAGCAAAGATTTAGGTATTAATCTATGGTCTTTTGAAGGAAGAGATATTAAAGTTCGTTATAACGGTGACGAGCCAAAAAGCTTTAAAACAAAAGTAGGTACAAATCCAGGTGTCATATCAGTAAATGCTAACGAAAGAAATATGTTACAAGGTGTACAAATCTATAAAGCAGCTGATATAGAAGAAGAAGCATTTAACGTTGAGTTAAGAGGCAAAAATAAAGAAGGAGAGCTAAACAAGGGTGATGTTGTAGCAACAGTTACAGGCGGAAAAGGAGAAATGCTTAAAGTTAAATACGCAAATGGACTTAAGGTTGAAGGTTATGAGTATTTAGTTCTTGATTCAAAATTTAAACGTAGCGTTGTTTATACTCTAGGTGGTCGATTATTAGCAGAGAAGTTTGCTTATGTGGTATCGCAAGTAGCCAAAAAAGAACTAAGTGTTGCAACCAACGGAGAAGAAATTATGATCTTTGATGTTTCTTCCCCTATTAGATTGCCTATACAGTCATATTTAATGAATGGAACTTTAGAAGACGGAACTGTATTAAAAGTCTTTGCGGATCAAGATTTCAGCATTGATTCAACAGGTGAGTTTAATAGACAAAAGAATGTGTTCGTAGTAAATGAAGCTGAAGGTTTAGCTCCAGATCAATTCTATTCGCACGAATATACGTATTTAGATGATGAACTGCAAAACAAATCTAGATATAAAATGTTTGAACAATGGCTTAACCATACGCAAGCTTGGAGAATATTCGGAACTATCATTAGTGTCTACATTGGCATTGTAGTCCTTTCTGGATTAATAGCTCGTATTATTAAACGTATAATTTTACGCTTTAGAGCTAACGACAAGAAAGCAGATCCTAACGTAGTACAAAAATATAGTCTTGATGATATAGAGAAATATGTAGCAACTATTGATGATTTTGCTGGATTTGGTTTTAATGAGGGAACAATAAAGCAGATAAAGAACAATCTTAAGGCTTTAATTGAAAGAAGATTAAAAGCAGGAGAGTCTTTTGAAGAGATATTTGGTGAATTCTTTGATAGATTTGTTAATGTTTGGTTTATTCCAGTTATGACAAAGAAAGTTGCTATAAAAAATGCAGATGGTAGCAAAGATAAGAAAACAAGCCTTTTATCTGATACAGAAGCTAAAGAAACATTAGAGAAAATAGGTTATGGATTAGACGGTAAACAAGATTTTGATGAAGATAAGATTAATGAATATCTTAAGAATATGTATATTTATAATCTTGTTAATACGTCAGCGGATAAGCTTGCGCATGTAACGATGGTACATAACTACTTCTTCTATAAATCATTACAATGGAAAGACGGAGAAACACAAGGTAAAAATATTGATAGAAATAATTTTGGTCAACATTTAGTTGAAAAACATTATGATCTATGGTCAATATTATTATTGATAACAACAACAGCTTCTAAGTTTATAACAAAGCATAGCACTATTCATCAAAATGATGTTGAGGCATATTTTAAAACTCCAGGCTTTATAAGATTCTATGAAAATGGTGGAAGAAAAGCAATTAATGAGTATCTTGTTGATGCTGCTGTAGATATATTCGAAGCTTTTGATGGTGATAATTACAAGAAGTCAACAGCAGAGGCATTAAGACAAAATGCATATGATTATATAAGAAGTGGTTTCATGTTCTTAAAAAGCCAGCTAAAGGAAATGAAAAAGCAAAAAACAAGCAATAGAAAAAGCCTCTATAAACAAGATTTTGCCAAAAGCTTATCCAGACATTAAGACAACAAAATATGGATTCTTAGGTTGGGTTCGCATGATATCTCAATTTAAATGGATTTTTGTAGTGCTTCATATGACTATTCTTCTTGCATCTTTTGGAGCTTCTCTAACACAACCAATACACACTGTTATTGCAAATAAAGAATTGTTAGTAGCTGCGCTTAACAATTGGTATCCATACGCACTTGTTGCTTTAGGAGTTATAGCTTTTATTCAATTTGTTATTTGGTTAATAAATAAGAAAACTAAGCAAAAAGATCTGTTAGAAAATCATTGGGGCGATATGGTTCTTCCTTCTGAAGGTAGAAACAAAGATCGCGTTGAAGGAACCGGCGCACGTAAAACTAAATCAGCTTTCATAATGATGACAACATTAATTACTAAGCTTATTTTTAATGCATATATTTTCCAATGGATTGCTCCTGGTTTACAAGTTTTAGCAGAAAGCAATTGGCTTGTATCTTGGGGTGGATGGGCATTAGTTGCTGTCCCTGCATTATTTATGCTTATTGTTATGTTGCTAGATATTTTTGCTTACTTCTATATAGTAGAAGGATTTTTAGGTTATGTTCTTGCAAAGTGGGAAGGAGTTAATCGTATTAAATCATGGAATAGATCAGCTGCGGGAACTGCTTTACGGAATATATCTATTATGACAGTTATAGGATTAGTAATTTTTATTCAGCCTCTTGATTTAAGCTTTGGTCAATGGATTATACAAAATCCTGTATACAACATTGCTGGATTTGTCGTTGGTGGAGCTGTATTGTTAACAGTTGCCAATATTATTCTTAAGAGTTTTGGTATTTCTCAAATTGGTGGAGATACAGTATCAGAGATGTTTGAGAAAGCAGGAAAGAAATTCGAAGAAAATATACTTCCGCCATCTTATGTTAACAGAGCAGGGGTAAGACAAATATTAACTGGTGAACAAAGAAAAGTTGCTTGGGCAAAGGCATGGAACATGATTGTAAGGCAATATTTATTAGATGATTTAATCTCTATTGAAGAAGCCAAAATGATGATATTTGTTTTAGGTATAAGCGGAAAAGACGTTTCAGTAGATAAAGATACATCAAAGTTATCAGAAGATGAATTAAATAGTTTAGCAGGTATTGGACCTGACAAATATGATTTCTTGAATGGAAAAATCAAAAGATCGCCAGACTTAAGAAACATTAAGCCACGTAATAAACAAGTTCAATCTCGTATTAAATTCTTCTTATCTACTCTATTTATGGATATAGACCAAACTCCTGTTTGGGAGAGAATGTATATGCTGACCACAGCTATGCCTCAGTTTGAAGAAGTTATTATGTATCCATTTAGTCAATATACTGTAGGCGAATATGATGGGCTTAATTCAAAATATAAAACAGGACATACATTCTTAACATATTTTATGAATAAGCATTCTTTAGAATGGGATAATTTCAGAGCAAGATTAACGAGAGAAATCGAGCAAGAAAAAGATTTTATTAAGAAAGCTAAGAAGAAAGCTGATTTGATATTATTAAATAATCTTAAGCCTGGAGAGAAATTAGGAAATTATAATCCTGCAACTCTTGATTATGAAATGAATAGTATGGATATTCAACAAGAAGTACGCCTATGGTTGTCTTTTAGATATCAACCTTTAGCAAGAAGTATCCGCGGTATGATGAATAATCGTCAAATGTATGTATTTCTTGCAAAGGTTAATTTCCCAACAACTGGAAGCTTTATAAACAATAAGAATGAAATTGAATCAAAGATAGCAAAATATAAAACACAATCTTATGAACAAAATATTGATGAAATTGTTGATGCAAAATATGAATTCTTACCAGGTCTTCAAATTTATGGAGAATCAAAAGAAGCAGTAGTAAAGAACACAGAAGAAGGTAAGAGCAAATATCGTTTTTATAAAAATTATCTTATTTTTAATGATGCAAATTATCTGCTTAAGAAATATAAACATTTTAAAGCAGCTTATCTAATGATAGGCAAAAATAAGAGTGGTGGCGTTGTTCGTTATGCAGAAGAAAAGCCAGAAAATAAAGAAGATATTTTCTATGAGTTTAGTGCAGAAGAAGGTGGTGGATATATAGTAAGAGATAGTTATATGCCGCTTTCAAGTCATCCATTCTCACTCCAAGGTAAGCCTATGAATCAAAGTAATATCTTAAGATTTGCTCGTGGCGAGATTGTCCAGATGATGGATATGAATCAAGATATGTATTTAGAAGAAACATTTAAAGCCCCAAGTTTGATGGAAGAATTTAGAAAACAATCACGTTTAGCAATCGTTGGCTATCCTGAAGATATTTTTACAGGTGTTTCTTCTCCTGCTGGTGCAGTTCACGCTTATGGTGATCACACATTTTCGACACTTATTCAGCGAGTACTTGATTTTGCAGGCGTTCGTTATCATTATGGTCACCCTGATTTTGTTAGAGCAATGTCCTTTAAACAACTTGGACTTTTAAGCCAACCATGGGTTAATGAAGATATTTTTGGAGCTTATAAGGGAACATTATATGGTGAAAAAGTTATAAATAGAGAAATTATGCAAGCTGCTAAAGGTAGAGAGGGCGTTTATGCTGGCTTATTAGGAATTTCTGATAAATTTGGCGCTGGAGCTGGCGAACAATCTGTTTCTTTTGAAATTTCTTTACACAATACAAGTTCTGTTATTGGCTTTTCTAGACAGTTTATTCATTTTGTTGCTTCTATCGGATACTTTATAAGAAAACCACTTGTTGTTTTACAAAACAATCTTTACATTTTAACAGTTGTGCTTTTTGGTATTAGTTTCTTTGCAGCGTTTCCAGATGAATTGATTTTTGGTTTAATCGGATTATTATTATCTCAAGCCATTACTGCAACAGGATACTTCCAACTTGTTATTGAAAATGGATTCCTTAGAGGAACATTGAAATTTATGAATGTTTTCCCTAAAGCTGCGGTTATCTATCAATCATTAGTTTATAATGCTTTTTCAACAGGTTTCCAGAAAGCTATGGTTAATAATGGAGATTATATTAAGACAGGACGTAGGCCAGGACGCGACCACGTACATCCGTTTATGGATACAAAAGGAATAGAAGATCAAGGGCAACAAGATCTTTATTTCTTCTTAAATAAAGCTAATTTCCCTAAAGTTGTTTATGCCACTATTTTAGCTATAGTAGGTCTTTTCCTATGGCGATCATGGGGTAGCATTTGGTCGATTTTCCCTGTTCTTATGGTTTTTGCATCATTAATGGCCCCAGTATTAATTAACCCTGGGTCTACGCCAGTTACAATTAGCACAAAAAGATGGTGGAAACAGCATAAAAGAGATGGTAAGAAGTTTGTTGAAAAACTTGGCAAAAATAGGATTATTCTTATAAGTGTTGCGTTTGCTTCAGTCTTTTTCATTGCTGGAGGTATTCCTTTCAAATTGATTTTTGCATTTGTGGGATTATATTGGATATATAATGTGTCAAGAGAGGCTTTCGGAAAGAAATTTAAAGGGTCTAAGATGCATAAGTATGCAGAAGATTTAAATGGTTCAACTAGTTTAAGTTTCGCAGGAATAGCTACTATGTTCATTATGACTATTCTTGGAATTATTCTTACGCCTGTTGATTTAGTAATTCAACTTGCAACACGCATTTTCTCAGGTACAACATGGGCTAAGAATGTAAGAGCAAAAAGAATGGATAACAACGGAGATACTAAGGACGATTTAAGAGAAAGAGAAGTTGCAGCTGACATTAATGCTATTAGAAGAGGATTTGCAAAGAAAAATCTAGAGCATTATATAAATAGCGACAATATTAGTGTTCTTTTAGAGCTACAAGGGGCTGTTAAAGGTCTAGATGTTTATTTTCCTGGAGACAAAGAGTTTGTTGCGCCTAATAAACAAGCTAAGTCTGACCCAACACGTTCTTTACCAGGTACTACAATGCCTACAAAAGCCGAAGTTAATAAACATGATATAAGCAGATTTGAAGAGTTTGATGAGAGCTCAGAAGAAGTTAAGCGTACTGAACAAGCCTTACGCGCTAATGGCTATGCTGAGATGGCTGATCATTTAGTTTGGATGGCAAAAGCTGGTTTAGTGCGTGGCGGACCACTAGTAGGTTTCTTAGCAACTACTATTGTCATTCCTGCGCAGGCAGGAATCTCAGCAAAAGAATACGTCCTAATCTCTACAAATTATCCTACTTACAACACACTTACCGAAAGAGTATTAAGCTTAGCTCACGAAATAGGCGCAACAAGCAAGTTCAATCTATCTCATGAAGATAATACTATAAGAGAAGAAGCTATTAGTAAATGGCTTGTTTTGAACAAAACAATTAAAGCAAGCAAGTATTACGAAAAAGCTAAAGATGTGTTACAGATTTCAATTGGAGTTTTAGTTTTAGTTGTTGGAGTAGCTGTTGGGGCTATAGGAACGGTAGGTTTCTTAGCTCTTTTAGGTCTTGGTGGATTTGTTTATTTAAGTAAAAAGATTTTTAGGCCGCTTGTAGGCGACATAACTTTTATCCGTGGCTGGAGGAAATTTAAGTCTCAAGCGGCTTCTTATTTTAATAAGGAGCTTGATGTAAAAACCAGATACGATTGGCTGTCATTCTTAGCTACTATTGCAATTGTTCTTGCCATTGATTATCTTCTTCATTTTGGAATTTCTATTGAAGGTCCTATAAATCAAGATAGTTTACTAGAAACTGTTTTGGCGTGGTGGAATCCTTTAAGAATATTAACTTTTTGGATACTTTTCTTAGGAGCTTTTGTTTATAAAATGCCATTTGCTATTTTTTATGGGATATTCAACTTATCAACATTTTATATTTTCCCTGAGTCCTTTGCTGCTGGAACCTTTATGAGGAATTATGGTTATAATTTATTTTTTGATGTTATTCATTTCTCAACAGTATTATTAGTTGGTTATGAAACTTACAGCATAGTGCAAGACGATCTTAAACAAACAGGCTTTTATAAAGAGAAACTAGGGCCAGATTTCTTATATTCATTTAAGAAAATATCTATTTTTGCAATGTTTGCTTTAGCGTTTTTGACATTGGTTGAAATTGCGAAACCAGCCATTGAACCAATACATAAAATGTTTGTTTCTAGAGAAGCTGCTGATTTCTCTAGAGAGTTAACGGTCGATATTGGCAATATTTTAGCTTATATGGGAGGTACTGTATTATCTGTAATCGTCTTAAATATATATTATCCAATATTTAAAGCAGTTGATCCCGTTGTTACTAGGACGATAAAACCTATTCATAGGTTTGCTCTTAAGAAGATTTATGGTAAGGAGTACGATACGGTTATGATTCAAAATTATTGGAGGAAATCATACGAAGATGACGAAGAGAAAATTGGCAAAGGAGAAGGTTATAAAGTTGGAGATACAGTAGAGATTGATATAAAAAGTGGTGTAATGTCTCGCGTCGTAGAAGATGATAAAGTTAAAGAAGATGCCCCTAATTCGTATCCAGCTCCATTTAGGCCAACAGATAGTGCGCAAAAAAGATATAAGGGCACTAGTTTTAAACTTTTAGCCGAACGTACAGCTCAAAAGAATCTTAGCTTTAAATTGATTGAAGGCTCTTTGAGCGAAGAACAGGAGGCTATTATTAGACAGATGTTTAATAAAATTCT
Organism: Candidatus Zapsychrus exili; assembly: GCA_030765585.1. GTDB lineage: Bacteria > Omnitrophota > Gorgyraeia > Zapsychrales > Zapsychraceae > Zapsychrus > Zapsychrus exili. The sequence continues at coordinate 83,431 of JAVCCJ010000121.1, forward strand.
TTGGCTTTCTCGTGCTCCTCCTGAATATAAATTTCATATTGTTTTCACTTCTGATTTTAAAGAAACGCAAAATTCTTTAGCAGCGTATCATTATTCAGATAAAATTCTTTATATTCATTTATTTGTTGTTGATAAATTAGTATCTTTATCGCAACCTGATCGGATTAAATTCCTAGTATTTTTAAAGAAAGTTGTTTTAAAGAACCATGAAATACATCATATAAAGGGAGAAGATGAACAAAAAGCTCAAAAGCTTACAATAGATTATTTCTTAGAAGATCTTGATGCAGCAGCCAATACGTTTAATTTGGTAAAAGAAAGAGCCATTTTTGAGCTTCGTTTTAGTAGAAGTTTCTTGAAGTTGATTCTTGAGCATAAGTCCTTGTACAGGGTTTTATCAGTTCAAAGAGCAAGCTTTAAGAGCGTTATTGTGAATTTTAATGTACCTGAAGTTTTTAGTGTTACAAAAACAAAGCCAACAAAAGTTATCCTTTCTTTAAATAGTGTATTCTTACCTGTATTCTTAACTATTTCTTCAGATTCTACTTTCCCACTTTTAGTTAAAATGGGCGACAATTTAGTGTTTGTTATTGTCGCCGCAGCTGCTCTCTTAACCATTGGATATCTTATAAGTTATTTTGTTTATAGAAAAAATAAATCTTCTTCAAACATCGAGAATTCAGATGATACTAAAGACTCTCATTTTGTTGTTGGACCTTTATTATTAGCAGATTATTCAGATGGGGCTGTTGAAGCTTCTGAAATATCTACGAAACAAAGAACAGATCGCATTATTGAAAGAGTCCAAGAAGGGGCTGAATCTTTTAAAGCAACGGGTAATATTAGCGATGTTGCAACATTGACCTCCTTACATAAGCAATTCTACGAAACTCAAGATCAGAGAGTTATTGCGTCATTAATCAATAAAAAGGTGATTATTAATACTTACAAAGGAAGGCTAGTTGATAGAAAGTCTTATGCGCGGTTTGCAGAAGATGATCTTATACGTCTTGTTTTAGATAAGCAGTCTAAGGTAAAAGAACATTTATTTGTAAAAGACTTTTCTGGGTACAAGAAAGGCAATGGTGTTTCTTTTGATTGCATAGTACGAAAATATGATGATAGAGAAAGAATATCTTATGTTGCTTCAGAAGATATGGGTAAATTTGTTGAAGATGAAAAAGTTGTAGAAATTCTAACAAAAAAGAAATATGGCGCTAATAGAGTTTTTGTAGAGAAAGGACTTCTTAAAAGACTATTGACCAGAAAAAGTTTAGTTTTAGGGATATCATCTGAGACAGGCAATATAGTTTACCTTGATTCAAGATATGTCAATAGTAACCCATATCGTATTTTCAGACAAAATTGGCATATAAATAATATTTTAAAATATTTTGAGAATGACAAAAGTGATCATTATAAACAACGGTTAAAAGATGCGTTTACTGTAGCGAGAACATTTTATGAAAAAGGTAGTAATACAGGTATTAAAAAGAAGAAGAGCAAAATTGTAGTAAAGCCTTTATTCAAGAATATGGACGAGGTCATTGAGTTTCTTTATGTAATAATCAATACTTTTGGAACTCAATATTCTGCAGATTTCTTTATTTCAGGTATTTTGTTAGGTCTTTCACAGGATTATTTAGGCGCTTTCTCTAAGGATAATATATTGAATACTATAAGAGCATCTCAGAGCGCATTAGCGCAGAACTTTGATACGGATGTTATGAAAAGTGATAATCGTTATGTAGATAAATATATGAAAATGATAATAAAGCAGTTTGATGAGAATTTAAATGCGTTACAGTTAACGGTCTTATATAAGTATTACGAATTTATTAATAACGAGAATGAAGACTTTGATTTATATAATGATGAGATAATTCTTATTTGGGTAAATATAGCTGAAGCGATTAATTGGAAGACAATCGTTAAAGCTATAAAAGATTTTGTGGGTACAACAGATAATGAGGATATTATTAAAGTTAAATCAGAATATAATAAAGCTATTGGTATGGCCGTAAAAGAGTTAAAGCAATTAATGATTAATATAAAAAATGAGCTTCAGGCAAGAATTAATGAAAAAGGAATAAAGGCAGAGGTAAAGATAGATGAAAAGGATTATCTTGGTATGGCTCGTGAAATTTACTTTTCAGATTCGCGCAAGGGAAGTGATAAGAAATATGAACATGTTTGGGATTTAGACGATTTAGCTCGCATGAGAATTGTTACTGATTCTGACGCTGATAATCTTCATCTGGAATATGATGCTTTGGCTATTGTTCTAGATTTTATGAAAAGCAAAGGCATTAAGTTTATAGGCAATGAAGATGCTCTTATTTATAAGAGAAAATATGGTTTTGAATCAAATGATACAATTTACCAATTAAATAAGCTATTAAGATTGGAAGTTCAGATTATGTCAAAAGATTCAGAAAATGAAGCAGATCATGGAAAGATAGGACGTGTTTCTTATGAATTAGGAGTTAGAGGGCAAAAGACAGAAGATCCTGTATTCTTACCAAATATTAGTAAAGATGAAAGCTCAGAAAATCTTCTTAAGAACTTAAAAGAGTATGTAAAAGCGCACGATATTATAAACAATATATATGTTTAATTTAAGATTGGAGATGAAGGGGTTAATATTGTAACTTTGCCTGAAGGGTCTATTGTCGCTGATTTATTGGCACATTTTAGAGTTAACTATTTTGGCAATAATGTAGAAATGAAAAGTCTAGAATCGTATAACAAACTTGGCTTAAGATCTGTTTTAAAAAATGGTCAATTAGTTTATATAAAGAAATTGAGCGGCAAGATGCCAGGCATGAGTAGGTTGAAATATCATGATATGAAAAGCTATAGAGGAAAGTTGAAATGGACAGAATTTAGTAAGCCTTCTGATAAAAAAGATGCAACAGTTAAAGGCAAACAAATGCTAGAGAAAGCTACTAAAGTTTTGTTTGCTGGCAAGAGAGAAAAAGAAAGATTGAGAATTTTATCTGACGTTGTAAGTAAGATAGGGTTTAAATTCTCTGGGGCTAATGATTTGGCTGAGCTTTATAGGGCAATTTATTTTGAAGCATTAACAGTGGATGAAGCGTCAGATTTTATTGTGAAAGCACAAAATAAGATTAAAAGGTATATTCCTTATGCTGCAGGCGAAGAAGGAAAGGACGACAAGAAGACTAATATGAATGCGTTTAATCCTTTATTATTATTAGGTTTAAATAGTTTTGTTTCAGGTGAGATGTTGTTGGCTGTAGGTGTATTATCAATAATTGCAATTGTGGCATGGTTTGTATTAAGAAGAAGCTCTCCTGCATTAAGCAATATTTCACGTCTTTTTATTTTGATATTCAAGAAAGCGCTACCTTATAAGTTTAATAAGGAAACGGCACATAAAAGAAGTATTGAGGGAGAAGATAATGTTATTAAAGATAAGTCATCTGAGAAATTTTCTAATATGTTTGATACCTCTGATAATTTACTTAGAGCTCTTGATGATCAAGGTATTTATCGGTTAATTAGTTTGGTAAAACGCTTTAGAAAAGAAGCTTTGAATACGTTGCTTAGTCCTTTAAGCAGAGGCGATTTCTTCAGTCGTGTCAAAATAGCTGTCAGTAATTTTAAGTTTATGTCTCAACTTTCAGATAGTAAAGATAAAAAATATGGAGGTGTTAATTGGGATAGATGTATTTTGGCAACACTTTTCTGTAGCAATCTTGGTTTTATTGCGTTTGGAAAAGATGGAGAAGTTAAGCAAGAGTTTGAAGATATTGTTCAATGGGATTTTAAAAGAGAAAATAGAATCATTAAAAATACTGCTCCATATCTTTCTCTTGCGGGGCTTGAAACTTATCGTAGACAGTATATTTCAGACTTAAAACATGTTTATATTTCAGAATATATAGCTAGAACTAAGATTTTTGAGTCAAAATTGTTTAGAAATGTTTTTACAGAAAAAGAGAAAAAGATTATTAGTTTTCTTATTTGGTATCATCATACGCTAATTGAGTTAGCTGGATATGGTGCTCTTAAGGATCAAGCAGATTTAAGTGTTATGCTTAGAGATATTTTAGACGTCTCAAATAGCACAGGATTATCTAAAAAAGAATTATTGGATATGCTTTATGCTGCTACTTTGTCTGATTCTTTTTTAAAAGGAAAAACAAAAGCTGTTGGTCTTAACACAGCAGCTAAAAAGACAATGTTAGGAATAATAGATGTATTAAATGAAGAGTATACCGAGGATAGCGCTAGCATAGAAGTCGTTAAGAAATTATGTGAAGATAAAATATTAAATCAAATAAGAGAGTTGCGATCAGAGCCAGACGCAATCTTTACAGAGCATCTTGCAGAGATGATAAAACACAAAACTTACGATGAGATAAGACCTCTTGTTGAAGCATATAAGCTTGCATCTTGGGGTTATTTTGGAGCGAGAAGACAAGAAAAGTTTGATTCATTAGAAGGCAAAAAAATGAGAAGGTCCGTTATTGTTCACGCAGTAAGAACATTGCGTCATCATATTACCTATGATGTTGAGACAAATATAATAAAAATTCTTCATGATATCTTTGAAGATACAGAAATCCCAGAGGAAATTATAGAAGAAATATTTGGCAAAGACATTCTCTATTGTTTGCAATTATTAAATAAGAAGAGAATCGAAGCTAAATTATCCTTAGGCATAAAACTGTATTTTATAGAGACAATATATAGATGGAAGCTTATAGCCAAGCAGCGCATGGATATATTCTATGAGAAGTATGGTTTTTATTATAATGAGAAACAATATGCATATTATATGGCAATTCTTTTTTCCTACGGAGGCTATAAAACACAATTAGCAAAGTGTGCTGATTTGGTAGATAATTTCTTAACTATTGCTGCCAAGCGGAATAAAAGTGGACTATTAGCAAAATATGCAGGAATTGCAATACCGTTTATTATTGAGATGTCTATTTTGAATAAAGAAGATAAGCATGAATTTTTAAACAATTTGCTTAAAGGCATAACAATCTTGTTAAAGCAAAGAGATATAGATGCAGGGCTTATTAAACAATGTGAACAGTTTAGAAAGACTGTTCATTATTATAGGAATTTTATTGAAAATGATAGTAAGAAAATAGAATCTGTTTCGTTGATACAAAAGTTTCTTTATGGGAGAAGCAAAACTGTTAAATCTTTTATAAAGATATTTGGTATTGCTGTTCCACTTTTTAGCGTTTATGCAAGAAGGATTGTAAGGTATATATTGCCTTATATTTTCATTGATAATTTAAAGAAGGAGTATAGGTCGGATACTTTAGGTCGTACGCGAGTGCTTATTAAAGGAAATAGTCTTTATATAACAGGAAAACGCAGAATGCTCTGGATTTTATTGCGCTTTATAACAGTATTTATTATAAATAAAACAATTAGGACTATATTTACAGGCGTTTTAGAAGAAAAAGACGTGTCTTATCTCTCTGTTAGGAAAATTAAGAAATCGCATAGAAGCATATTTGACGCTAACTTGTTGAGTGTGAGTCCTATTCTTTTATTGGATTCTAATTTCGTTATTTTAGCTGTAATCTTTTTTATATCTTACAGAATATTTAATCATTATTTAAGCAATGCGCCGCCTATAAAGGTAAAAGGTAAAAGGCAAAGTGTAAAAGATTATAAATTAAAGCCGTTAGAGCAAATAGTAATACAATTCTTATCTGACTTATTCCGTGGCTGGTACCGCAGAATAAATTCTGCGTGGGGGAGGATAAGAATTTCTGCTCTAACGGTTTTTTCTTATGACAATAGGTTACCTAGGGCTGTTGATTTTGCTCGTGAGAAACCAAATAGCACTTTACCAGACGATCCTATAGAAAGAGAATTTGCTGTACAACAAGAAATTCGAAGTACAAATACAGTTGCGTCTTTTGAGCTAAGTTATGTTAGAGATGCAATTAAGATATCTTTGGATATTGTTGGGCTTCATGATTCAGAAATACATCAGATACTTGTCAATATGTTGAGTCTTGAGATTCGTGCAGGTCCAATGAAAAATATTTATGGTGCATTTAAAGAGAATATTCTTTATCTTGATAAGACCCTCCTTAATCCTCGCAATTGGAAGAAATTAATAAAAACATTAATTCATGAAGCCGGAGTTCCTTTGGGTAGAAGCGATACTCAGAACGAAAAGTTTGCGTTTTCTTTTAACGACAAGTTGAAAAAGAATCCTTTTAAGAATATTAGATATTATAAAAATTATCGAAAAATAGTTTCTTCTCTTAAGAAAATTGATATAGATATTAATTTTGCAAAGAATATTATTTGTAGTTTAGAATTGCCGTTATTTTTACAATTTAATCGTCTGTATTGGAACAGAGAATATCCAGAGAAGAGAATTTTAAGAGAAGAAATAGAAACCATGCAATGGTATATAAAAAGTTTCAAGAAATTAGAGTTATTGACCGTAGAAGCTGTAGAAGCCAAGTTGTTAAGAGATGTTAAAAAACATGTAGGGGATGTTGCATATGAACAAACGAAGCGAGTTATTGATGGGATACGCAGTAAACACGAGGGGGTTGTTGGCAAAACATATAATAGACAAACTTTAAGATATGCCATTAAAGAGACTGCAAAAATAATATGTTTAACAAGGGTACAGTTAGAACGTCAAGAGAAGAGGGGCTTACTTTTTACTAAGTTTAATGTTAAGGGTAAGAACATAGATGAGTTGCCTATTATACCGATAGACAATAAAGGCAATATATTAGAGCATCTTCTTTTTTGGGCAAATGATTATGATAAAGTTCCTAATAGTGACTATTATCGTGCGCGTAAGATGTCTATAAGAGATTTGGCTTATGAAAAGTATAAAGATAGTCCTCAACAATTGAAGATATTGTTTGCCTTTTTAAAACCTCAGGTTACTTTTGCATCTGTATCTGCTCCTATATTTTTAATAGGCTTAGATCCAACTGTTTTGCTATTATCGGCAATTGTGGTGGCAATAGGTTTTGTAGTATTTAAACTTTTGAATAATAAGAGAAGCGACAATAAATTAGAAAAAGATGCTGGTATAAAAACTTATACAAATGTTACAAAACAATATACAGAAGACATTATTAAAGAAGCTGTTAGGCAGCAGAGAGACGCGCTTTTAGAAGCTTTGGTAAGACATAACGAGGGCACTGTGGGCTCGTTACCAAGAGAGCAAGATATTTTCTTTCTTCAAGATTTCTCAGGAGAAACAACACTTTCAGCAAGGGTTTTAGATAGTAAATGTGGAATAGTTCAGGAAGATTTATACAGACGACTATCTATGTTAAAGGCATATGTTGACAATGGTACAGGAATAAAGATCTTTTTACATAATGCATTTAATATTTTCTTTACTAGGGGACATGCGTTTTTGGTTGTTTCAGATGGAAAAGAGATATTCCTAGTTGATACATCTTTTGAGCAATTTTTTGTTCTTAATAATGGAGATAAAAAAGAAAACGGATATGAAGGTTATATTATTCGTACAAAGAAAGACAACGGCAGCTGGAAAAAGATAGCTTATGAATTAAGAGAAAAAGGCTATGTGCGTTTAACTCAAGAGTTCTTAGAGATGTATGCTAGTATTTTGCGTCAAGAATATAATTTAACTAGAGAAGCAACAGTGGAAGACATGTTGGCTTCTGATCCATATTATTTACAATATGATGACTCACGTCTTAAACAATGGCTAGGAGATGTTGTCGTTCCTCAATGGGCTAAAGATTATAGAATAGAGTTTCTTACAAATAGTTTGGCAGACGAAGCCGTTGTTCTTAATTCTTTTCTATTTCCTATTTCTTTAATTTTAGTTTTTGTATGTCTTTTTGTACAAAATGGTTCAGGAACAGAATTTGTTTATGATATCTTTGCTTGGATGCAGACATTGATAAGCTCTTCTTCTGAAGAAGTTTATTGCGCAGCATCCTTGTTGCTTGCTTCATTTGTATCGGGTAAAGATCCTGATTCATCAGAGGCTAATGAAATGGTATTAGATGCTTTAGAAGAAGCAGGTATAGATTTTACAAAATTAACATATGACAAATGGGCAACACTTTTAGCATTGGCTAATTCTTTAGATAAGAGCATTACAACGGATAGAGGAAAAATACGTTTTGAACAGTTTAAAAGAAGTATTAAAGATTTGTCGTCTATTGACATTGCTGTTGATGGAAGAGTATTGTTTGAGCACAAGGTAGCTAAAATTTCTAGAAGTAGGTTAGCATATTTCATAGGTAAGCCAGGTGAAATGGCAGCTGATCTACTTTTTGTTCAAGCACAAGCTAATATAAATAAAAATCAGTTTAATAAACCACGTGGATGGAAGATTGCGATTGTGATTGATTTGCCTCTTAAGAAGAGTGTTTTAGACGATATAAAGAATAATTTAATAGCATTTGTTGAAAAAGACAAAAGGCTGTCTAATCTTAATGGTTTTATAAAAGATGGCAATGTTGAGGTGCTTGTAAGAAGTGAAAAGAATATTTCAGAAGATGTAAGTGACTTTTTGTATGATTTAAGTGATAGAAAAGGAACCATTATTGTAAAAGGTTTAAAAGACAGTAAATATTTAGATTTGTTCAGCGCAAGAAGGTTCTACTTGTTAAGAGCAAAAGACAAAAAAGAAGCAGTTGTCTCGGGTGTTCTAAGAGGGGATGTTGTAATAGGATATATTCCTAGAAGATATAAAAATAGATTAGCGTTAGATAGAGAGACGTTAAGAAGCATTACATTATATAGAAATTTAAAATATTGGTTCCAAGTTTTACAAGACGATGCTCCTAAAAGAAAGAAAGCGCAAGAAGAGATAATATCAGCAGAGGCTATGTTTTTATACTTACTTCCTCTTTTGCTTTATTTTAAAGAGTCTAAAAGAAAAATACATCCTATTTTTATTAAAAGAGGAAGTCTACTTTTGATTGAACCTTGGAAAAGCTTAATAGATAAGTTAAAGGATTTAGGCATAGCTAATTTTGATTCTAATTATACTACAGAAAGAATTAGTAGTTATAAAGAAGAAGGGGACTTAGCAAAAACGATTAATACTATTTTAAACCCTAGGGAGATACAAAGACCAGTATCTGGTTTATTGTGGAAAAAAGTTTTAGAGGCATATAACAATCTTGATGAGAGCGATAGAAATATTATTCTTGGATTTTTAAGAAAGAATAGTGCAAATGATAATATAGAATTTAAAGATCTGGAAGGCAAAAAGATAGGTCAAATAGTAATGTTAATTTCAGAGGCTGGAATAGATGAAAGATATCAGAACTTCTTTCTTAAGCGTAAACTGGCTAAAAAGAATTGGAATATAGATGATGAGGATATAGAAAATATAAGGTCTATAGATAGTCAGCTTGCTGAACAAATTGAAAATTTACTTCATTACAAAGAATCTCAGCCTGAATTGTTTACAGAGGAGATAAGAGATCTTTTCTTTAGATATGATGGTAATTTATCTCAAGAAATGAGAAATAAAACCAAGCATATTGTACGACCAATTTTAAATCTTCTTTTATCGGAAACTAAATTTTATAAGCTTATAAAAGAAAAAGAGGTTATGTTGATCGACGAGGCTTTAGCGGGAGGAGCAACTGTTATTACTTCTGAGCTTATAATGAATAGTTTTGATGATGGCAATGTATTTCGTTTTGCAGCAATAGATATGTGGGATCCAGCGTATTCTCCAAGTTCTATAGTAGATATTCTTGTTACTTCTAATTCTATGATAGAAGAAGATGCTCCAGAAAAACTAGAGGTTCTTCGTTATGCGAAGGTAGAAATTGATGGAGTTGCAAAATATGAAGAAATAACTATATTTAGGGCTATTGAAGAATTAAAGGAAGAATATTTGTCATCAATAGGAGAAGAGGGTAAGGATATAAGCAATAAAGAGCTGGAGAGTATTGTAAGGCGAAAAGTGGGTTCAGATATGTGGGGAAGCGAATTTAATATGAAACTGGATCGTTTTATAAACAAGTATTTTATAGATTATATATCTGATGATTATTCGTTTGATGTAATTAAATCATTAATAAAGAATTATTTAAGACAGCATGATGTTTCTCTTGTAGATTTTAAAGAGATTAAAGCTCCATACGGGTGGAAGCATTCTTCTGTTAAGAAGTTTAAAGAGAATAGCGATAAAATATTAGGTACATTAAGACAATTAGATAAAGAAGGAAATGAAAATATAGAAGAAATGCGAAAGTTAGATAGAGGAGTTTCTGATTTAGATATGCTTAAGACTTTATTTGATTGGCAAAAAGAATCTGAAACTTATAAAAATAGACAAAAAGAAGGAATTGAGAAAATAGGCGAGAACGTAACTTTCAGGAATTTTATTGTTAAATATATTAATGGTCCAAGCACTGTTTCTAAAGCAAGCCAAATATATGAGCAAAAACAAGAAGCAGTAAAAGAGTATCCACAATTTTTAGGAACATCTGACAAAATAAAGATGGCTGTTTTTGATTGGGATGGAACATTGTCTCGTATTAGAGAAGGTTGGGAGCACATTTTAACTGTACTTGTTGCTGTAATGATTGCAGGAAAACATCTTCAAGACTCAGAATGGACGGATATTATAACATCAATAATAAAAGGAGAGTCAACGCAAGATCATTTTAGATTGCCATTAATTAAGACTTTAGTAGAAAAAGGTCGCATTGATGAAGAATCTCTTAAGTGGGCTTATGATATGGTTGAGAATAGTAAAGGCTTAACTAATCGAGAACAAGTATACTCTGTATATAGAGAGGCTCAAAACAGAGGAATTAACGAAGATAAATTTAATTGGGTCATTGATCATTTCGAGCGCAAGTCTGGACTTTCTCCTCCTAAAGAGGTTTACGATCTTCTTACTCAGTTCTTCCTTGATAAAGTTTATGAATTAAGAGGCGCAAGGCTCGAGATGATTCGAAACTCAAATATTTCTTTCAAGAAATTCCTTTTCCCAAAAACAGTAGAGTTCTTATATAAGTTAAACGAAATAGATGTCCCTTGTTACATACTTACAGGTTCAGATAAATCTGGAGTGGTAGAAGAGGCAAAGGCGCTAGGCTTAAGCGACCTTGTTGTAGATATTATAGGTTTTGATATAGATGAAAAAGAAACAAAAGGTAAAGACAAGATTATGCAGGTATTAATTGATAGAAGTATAAACGATAAATTTATTGAGCACAGTCAAGAAGTTTTAGTTATAGGAGATGGCAAAGTAGAGATAAAAGCAGGTAAAGATATTGGATGTTTAACAATTGCTCTAAAGAATCAAGAGAATAAAAAAAGTTTTGAGTATATAGAAAAGCTTGAACCTGATTTTATAATCGAATTGTTAAGCACAAAGGAAAGAATTAAACAGGGAGTTAAGAGAGATATCTTTAGGGCATTGCAAGAAGGGAAGAAGAAAAGCACAGTTAGAATATTAGAAGATTTGGTTTCTTTATCTTCCGGTGAAGAAATAGCAGAAGATTACATAGAAACAGTAAAAATACCAAGTGCTAAAGAGCTTCTTCCTTTGAGATATTTCCCTCCAGTAAGTAATCCAAATATAACGCTAAATGCTGTATACGATATATCAGAAGAAAATGGGCATGACGTAGAAGGATATAGAAGGAAGCTTGTTTTATTTAAAGTAGGAGATAAAGAGCATGTAGAAGATTTTGGAGACCTTCTTATTGAGTCTATAAAGAAAAATATTTCTGATTTATCTGATTGGTGCATAGCATGTAGAATTGCAACTCCAGAACACGCTACGCAGATGTTAGGAGAATATATAGCTGAGCGATTAAAGCTGGATGTAGTTTATTTAGAACAAAGAGAGTGGCCTGTAGGATATGTTAATATGACTAGAGCTGAACGTTATAAGGCGGCTCAAGATATAACAGTAATATTATCTCCAGAAAAGATTCAGAATAAGAAAGTTATAGTTATAGACGATGTAGTTGATAGTGGAGGAATATTAAGTGGTCTAGCTACTACGTTGATGAAAGCAGAAGCTAAGAAAGTTAGTGCTTTTGTTGTGTTTAGGTCTGCAGAATCTAGCTTTGAAAGAGAAATATATCCGTCATTGTTTAAAGACCCAGTCTTTTTACGCGATGTTATAATTCGCATGAAAGGTAAAATAGCTTTAGGAGGTATAAAATATTTGATGAGGTTTATTGAAGATGATTTGCAAGTTTTCTCAGAAACTATTTTAAATTTGCAAGATGACACAAGAAAAGAAATGTTTAAAAGAAGCTTACAATACTTGCAAATTGTTCCGAATAAATATGCTGCTTATTTAATACATTCTATGCTTTCTCTAATTGCTCAAGAAAAATATGGTCAAGTGTACGAAGATTTATCTTTTGATAATAAAATATTTGTATTATCAGAAACAAAGAAAATGTTTTCAAGAGGAGACTTGAGCGATGAGGATCATACGCTTTTTGTTTCCAGTCAAGACTGGATATCTCCATCTTTAGCTGTTTTTTATGCATATTTGAAAGGGTATAATTTTGTTGTCTTTAAAGACAGAAGAGATTTGTCTGGAGAAGAAAACCTTGTAAAGCACAGAGAGAAGACAGAAGAAGCACTTCAAGCGGCAAAGATATTTATGGTTTTTGTTGGAAGTCCTTATTATACAACTCTTTCTAGAAAGATTTACGCTAAAGAAGAAAAAGAAGAAAGAGTTTTACCTAAAGAGTATAGAGCAGAATTAAGATTGTTATCAAATAAGCTTAAGAGAATAAGAAATGAACATAGATCAGCGATAAATAAATTAAATACATTAGAAAAACATTTAATAATGGAATATGCAAGTTTTTATGCCGAGAAAAGCATTAAAATATTTGAAGAGATATGTAATTTAGCAGTAGATGTTCTTGAAAAAGAAGGAGTTAGCATATCTAGCCAAGATTTTTCAATATCGCTTGTTGGTTCTGTAGCGAGAGAAGAAGCCACAGTTGAGTCTGATATAGAATTTGATTATATAGCTAAAAATGAAGTAGTCGCAAAGACGATAGAAAAGGCACTAGCTCCTTTATTGGCATATTCTTTAAGAAGAGTAGGTTTTGATATTGGGCCATCTGACGAACTTTATAATCGACATATTAGTACAAGATATCAACTTAAAACAAACAAATTGTTTGATGTAAGAATGAGAGAGCAAGATAGGCTTAGCACATTGATACGATTTTTAGATTATAGATTAGTTTATGGTTCTGAGTCTGTATATGAGACTTTTCTTATTTTGGTTAGAAAAGAAATAATGGGAGATTATTCAAAGAGCTTAGCCATGGTAGTTAATGCTACAAATGAATATATTGAAATCGCAAAATTAGGGCATGGAAGATTTTCTGGTCGCAACTTTGTTGTTCTTTATGATTTAGCTCGTAAGGTATCTTTTGACGTTAAATGGATAGTTAATTTGGTTGAAATAGCCATGAAAGAGATGACTATAAGGAAGCTGCCGATGCTCCTTACAGATAAGTTCTTCTCAATAGATAAAATGCCTAAGAAAAAAGCTGAATTATTAGAGTTCTTTAATTCGCACGCATTCTTTAATAATGATACTTTAGAACAAGTAGAGAATGTAGTGAGATCTTATAGGAGACTTCTTCAATATCGTCAAGAAAAAGCAGCGAGAAATGCATTAAATAAGCCAACTAAGTTTTATCCTGAATTTATCGGGGATATTAGCGTTGTCGGAAGTTTTGTTTTAAAGCATATCGCAAGTAGAAGGGCTGTAGAAGTTCCTATAGTGCAGAACGAGACAACTGGAAAAGATATTAAAATTTTTACAGATTCTTTTCCAGATGGCGAAACTTACCTTAGAATTTTAAATCCGTTGGATGTAAAACAAGGAAATTTAAGCGTTATTTGTGAGTTAAATTCATGTAAAGATTTTGTTAAGATTATGCTTCTGACAGGAGCTTTGCGTTTTTACGGTGCTAAAGAAATACATTTAGTTTTAAGTACAAGCTCGGATATCATTGGCGACAATGGTCAAGAATATATTTTGCATCACTATAGTAATAGTGTATCTTATGCAGGAGGAGGTCTAGTTAAAATTTTATCAGAGAGTCATAGAGTGAAGAATAAAGGGCATATTGTGATTGATAGAGTCCTTTATCAGCATGCACGTTTTAAGAATGATGCAGATAAGGCATCTCGAAAACTTTTTGTAGAAAGCGAAAAGATTGAAATTGTTAAAATAGAAGAAAATCCATTGTGTTGGAATGTCTCTCTTCCTTCGAATATTAAAAATAAAAATGTTGCGTTAATTCATAGCACAGAAAATGATCAGGACATAGTTGAGCTTTGGTTTATGCTTATAGCTTTACGTGATGCAGAAGTTAAAAGTGTGTCTTTGGTTAGTACATATGAAGGATATTCTAGGCAAGATAAGATATTTAAACCAGGAGAAAGCAAGAGCTCTGAGATAATATTGAACATAATTAATAAGTTTGTAGATAAACATATAACTTTTAATGTTCATTATGGAGAAGAATCTGGATGGATTAAATTAGACAGCTTAGATATATACAATGCTAATATGTTTGTTTCTTTAGTTAAGGGTATGATTAATTGGATGATAAAGAAATCAGGCAATATAAATCAATTTTTAGAAGAAGTGAAACGACATCCTATATTATTGCTTGGGCCTGATGATGGTTCTTTCCCATATGTTGAGGAGATTGTTGCTGTTGTTAAAAGTTATCTCAAGCAACAATATGGAGTTGAGATTGATATATATAGTGGTTATTTAGATAAGTTTAGGGAAAGTGGAACTAAGGTAGTTATTCCTGGATATATATTAGGAAAAGATGGAGAAAAGATTGTCAAAGTAGGCGGTGTTGATATTAATGAATGTTGGAGTCTTGTGTTAGATGATGAAACATCGTACGGTTCTACATTGTTGGTTGCTACATTTGCATTGGTTAGAAAAATGGGATTTTCTTGGCAGCGTATATTATCTGGAATAGTGCATGGTAAATTGGCTCGTGGATTACAACCTTTTGAGACAGGTTGGGATGAAGATGAAATTGGCGAAGTTAAAGAACCTAAATCTGAATATATTGATGAAGAAAAAGAACATATGGCTCCAAGAGCTTTGTTTTCAACAAAATCTGTTAATTTGCCAGAAATATTTCCTGTTCAGCAAGAAATTCGTATTGGAAGCGCAATTGGTAATTTATTAAGTAGTTTAGATAAGAGCGACAACGATGCATTGCCTTTTTATTCATTCATTATTCCTGCATTTTTGTTTATTTACATTGTGTTATTGTTCAGGTATGTAATTTTATCAAGTTTTATGAGTCCAATTGAAAGAGTTAATGGTAAATGGCTAGATTATAGAATTGAATCACTAAAGAATAAGCTCGCTTGGATACAGAGATTATTCCATGCTCCACCTAAAACAGCTGCTACAACTGATGTTGCGACTGTCGCAACTCCTATTATTGCCACTATTATTACTTCTAACTCCGCTTCCAAAGTTGTTCCTGTAGTTGATGAAACCAAAAAAGAAAACGTTAATCAACCTTCTCTTCAAGTTCTTTCAATATGCTATCTTAATGTTTTTAGAAGTCGCATATTAAGCATCTATTTTAGACGTTTATGGTATGAACATAATATATTTAATGCAACTGGTAGAAGAATTATATTCTTAGACAGAGGATTTGTTGCTGCTTCTTCTGATATCATTGAAAAAACTTGCGATCTTATTAGGTCATACTTACAAAGAGAAGAGAGTCCGCTTAAAGATGTATTGTTAGGACATTATTCTAAAGATATTAATAAAGTAGTAAAAATTCGCCCTAGAACAGTAAGCGAAAAGAATATTCTTGAATCTAATATTATACTTGTTGCAAAAGAAAGTCATAAAAGTGAGATATTAAAGAAATATGGTCATATTTTAGATAAAAACAAACATATAAGAGTTTATCTTATTTCTGAATTCTTGCCAGAGACGCATTTCTTTTATAAGAAAGATGTTCCAGATGTAGGAGAACATCCCGTAGTAGACGAGAAAGACGCAATTGTTGAATGGACACCTTATAAACTTCTTGAGCTTTATCAGCTTCTTGATTTTGATAATATTTTAAATCAGCTTAGTATAAAATTACCTAATGTGGAAGAGGCATTGTCTTTAAAAATAAAAGATTTCTGCGAAGACAATCAAGAGCTTCTTTGGAAAATAATGAGAGAAAAGTTGGCAGCAAATTCTTGGAGTATGCAAAAAAGAATAAAGGTAGGAAACATATGCGGGCCGTTCTCTTACATGTTAGCTAAAGTGTTATGCGCTGTCTTTGACGCTTCGCTTGTTGATATGAAGGATATTACATTTATGCCAGAGGGAGGCTTTGTTAGCGTAGATGGGAAGTATCGTCAGCATGCGTGGATTAACTTCTGCTATAAAGGAAAGCCACTGTTGATAATTGATCCTACGCGTTTTCAGTATGATGATAAATACAAGGATAAAATTCTTGTAGATAATTACGATTTAGAAAAATACGGATATAGGCCTGCAGAAAATTATTTACGAGAACAGCTTGGAATAATAATGGAAGATGAGATTAACTTAGTAAAAAGCAATTATTTTAATATTGGAGACCAGCGTAAGAAAGGTAAATTAAATCTTAGAGAAGAGCTGCTATATCTTTTTGTATCATTTGAGTTTTTAGCAAATTCTCCGAACAAGATATTTGGTAGAAGACAAGTTTATTCTTATGGCTTAATCATTGAAGAGATGTTAAAGCAGGTCTCTCTTGAAGGCGACAATAGAGAAAAAGCCTTGTCTTATTTTGATAATAATTTAGCAGTTGATAATCCAGACTTTAATTGTTTTGTATTACCTGCGTTTTTACCATTATTAATTTCTTTTAATTTTGGTTTTGTGGAAGTGACAGTTGCTATGATTATTTTTGCATTGTTAATAGATGTTGCTACAGGTGCTATAACAACATTCATAGGACAGTTATTTGCAACACGTTTTGCTATAAGAAAATGGGATTATAAGTTTGCATTTAAAATGGGAATATGGGGTGCAACAGTCGGGGCGCAAATATATTTATTTTTTAATTTAATAAATTTAATAATTCCTGCAGAGATTGGACTTACAACTGAATTTATAAGGACTGTTTTATTAGGTGCTTTTGGAGTATTTGTTTTATTTGAATCTAATATTATTTCGTATTTGATAAGCAAGAAAGAAAACTCAATAAATGAAGAAGTAAATAAAATGATATCTTTAAGTTTGCAAGATAAAGCTAAAGAAATTAGAGAGTTTTTGCGAAATCCAAAAAATATTGATTGGGTGTTTATTATCGTTCCTTTAGGAGCTTTTAAAGATTTTCTTTCCCAAAGACTTGATAACGAGATTTTTTATATAATTTCAGGAATGGTTATATTTATATTCCATCGTTTTATTTATGAGCGTACAAATTCCATAGTTGTTCCTTTTGTTAAAAAGACATTGAATCTAATTAGCCCTGCTAAAGATAAATCAGGCTTTATTTATGAGGAGCTTTATAAGAATGTGCAGATGGACCTTGTTCAAGTTAATGATAAAGTAGAGGCAGCTAATGTAGCAGCAGCACGCTTCTTCTATCATTTGCAACAATGGTTTAACGGAGAAGGCAAGAAAGATCTAGATGCTATGTTCACATTGATGCTTGCAACAGGTAATAGCCCTGAGATGGCTTATAAGAAAATAGCAGATGTACTTAATAGTTGGTACGCTGCCAAAACGCAGAAATGGTTAATAAAGAATGGCATAAACCTTACGGTAAAGCCTGATATGAGACGAGTCATAGCATTTCATTTAGATACTGTGATGCCTCAAAAGAGAACAGATTATTTTGCTTTTGTAAATATTATTAATAAATGGTGTGACAAATTTGGCATTCCAGAGAATCAAAGATATTTATGGTACGGAGACTTAAAAGTAGCAAAAGACGGCGAATTAAAACAAATGAGCGATACAGAATTCAAAGTGTTGATAGAAGATATAGACAATAGAGATTTGAAGGTAGAAGAGTTTAAAAGAGCCGCTTTAGTTGCAGAAGACTGCCAGTATAATTTCTTTACGGCAATGAAAATGCAACTTACTTTGTTATCAAGTAAATTGAATAGTTTAGGTGGTTCTAATTTAGTTTTTGGAAGCACAGGCCCATCTTATGAAGGAAAAGGTCATGTTGCTTTTGTTGAGTCAGGATATGGCGATAGACAGCACGCTTTTATGGGACTAGGAGAATATCATTTTGCAGCTTCTCAAGCGCCTCAAAATGGAGGATATTCTGACATAATTGGTAAATATGGATATTTAACTTTTGCTATACCAGAATTTGTTCAGAGAAAAGATGCAAATTTAATTTGGATCGTTCTTGATAATAAGAAACGTAATACTGTGCTTAATATGGTTGAAGGTAATCATGGAATAGATGTTAATGAATATCCTGCTGTTGGTTTGCAAAAAAGTAATGGCATATTAATAGTGGATAATGCATCAGCTTCTGAGTTGCTTCTGAATAAATATCCTTGGGACTTTAAAGTGTTTAAGAATAGAGATTGGGTTTTTAATTTAGGAAAGCAGTTGTTTATACGTACAAGTAAAAGATTAGGTGTTTTAGTTAAGGATTTGACAGAAGAACAGTTTATTAACGCTGAAGGATCGCATGGACTTATTAGAGATATAAGAGAGAAAAATTTAAAGTCGCTTATTAGCTCAATGAGTTGGGATAGATGGAAAGAAGTTGTTATTTCTGGGTTGAACAAAAATATAAAGCTTTCTAAGCCTGAAGCATTTGCAAGAAAGGTATGGGGGAATAATTTTGTTGATGAAATAATAGTAGCTCGTAAAACAAAAGATGAGTTGCTTGAAGAAGAAACCCTGCTAACTGGAGACACTGAAGATTTTTATCCTAAATTAATGCAGGCGCAGGAAAGATTAATGAGATTGCAAAAGGTAGTGGTTCTAGCTGATCCACATCTTGATGATAGTTTCTTGGCTGATCCAGATATGTTTAAACAGCTTATTGAGGCAGAATTTATACGAGTATATTCTATTTGCGCGACAATAGGGTCAGAAGCAGTAAGCGATAAATTAATTAAAGAGATGCTTGAATATATATTGACTTGGGATCAAGAAAAGATTGATATTGCAAGAAGTTTAAATAGGCAAGGGGCGGCAAAGACTATATTGTTAATGGCGATTAAGAATTCAGAATCAAAGAGTTTACTCTCTTATAATGTTCGCTCTAAAATGACAGAGGCAGAGTGGGACTTGCGCACACAATTATTCTTTAATTATGTAGCTATAAAAATGTTAAAAGCAGAAGAATTAAAAGCTAAGGAAGAAGTTAGTTTAAGATTCAATTATCTATTAAAAAGTTTAGAAGATAAACCAAAATGGGGATATAAAGATGTTGCCTTGATAGGTAAAATGAAGGGCATTGTAAGAATTATTGAGAACAAGACAGCTATGCTATCTTGGGGAATTATGTACAAAGATATTTTTGACCCTCTAGAGCCTAGCTATTATGCTTCAGGTGTAAAGCTTGGTACGGCAAGTTTAAAAGATATAGATAGTATAATGACAATAATGAAAATGATAATAGATAAGCATGGCAGGATAGATGTAGTTTTTGGTAATGGAGAAGGATTCCAAGATTATGGAACGCATGCAACGGTTGAGGCGACTGTTATTGCTGCTTTATTAAATTTTGTTGAAGAAAAAATAATTGATCCAGCTAAATTTAAATATATAACATATGCTGGTGTTTGGGAGAGAACAAAAACAGAGGAAGCTAATTTAAGTATTGTTTATACAAAACGAGAGATAGAAGAGTTTAAAGAGAGATTTAGACAGCTTTATGTATCGCAAGCTCCAGCAGAAATACCTGATGCAGGACATGAACAATTAATACTTTTCTCTGAAGCTGTAGAGAGAAATGGGCTAAAGACTGCAGATGAATTAAAATCTATAATTGAGCTAGATTCTAAAGTCGTTAATATTTTAGATGAAGGCGGTATAGTTCTTAATTTTAGAATAAGAAACTTATCTGATAAAGATGTTAGAAGAGGTTTACAAGATAAGGTTAACGAGCTTAATCATCTTCGCGGCATACTTAAACAAACAAGTTATGTAGCGCTTTATGGCGAGTTGCCAACCAACAATTTTCCTTTACCGACGGACAATCTTCATAAAAATTTTGACCCACGAGGTAGCGCTATCTTTGCTGCACAGTTAATGAAGGATAAATCTATTCTTAATTCTCATGTCTGGCCGCTTATGATTGTTGGTATGATTGGCAGCATGCCATTGTGGTTGGGTTATGTTGCAGTGGTATCAATATTGGCAGTTATTGTATTACGTTACATTAAAAATCGTTGGAGCATAGTTAAAACTAAACAAGAAATTATATTAAATGAGTTAGAAAATATAGTGTTTAAAGAAGGCGATGACGTAGCAGAATATTTAAGAGATGAATCGCGTATAAAAGGGAAGGCAGATAAGGTGTTTGTGCCTCGTGATTATATAGAGATAGAAAAGATTTTAAGAGAAGCAAATAGAAGAAAAGTTCCTGTTACTATTTCTGGTGCACGTACTGGCTTGGTTGCGGCAGCTGTTCCAAATGATGGCTGGGTTATTAGTATGGAACGTATAAACGAAATTATAAAGATTAAAAAAAATAAAGATGGCAATGCTGGAAGTATTGTTGTGGGAGCAGGCGCTAGATTAGGTGATATAAGAGAAGCGGCAGAAAATGAAGGTTTATTTTTCCCAGTTAATCAAACAGAGGTTTCAGCAACTATGGGTGGAGCTATTAATACAAATGGTTCTGGAAGCTGGGTATTTAAATATGGTATAACAAGACAATACGTAAAATCCCTTAGCGTTGTCTTGGCAAATGGACAAGCTTTAAGAATTGATAGAGGAGAATATTTCTCTGACAAGCAGGGATATTTTAGGATTCCTTCATCAAATGGAAAGAGATTAAGATTAAAAGCTCCTAGCTACAAAATGCCTTCCGTCCGCAGTTCTGCGGGATATTATTCAAAAGAAAATATGGATTTAATCGATTTATTTATTGGTTCAGAAGGAACTTTAGGAGTAATAGTACAAGCTGAGCTAGAGCTTATTAAAAAGCCTGAAAATATTTTAACCGCTTTAATATTCTATGAAGAAATAAAAGATGCACTTGCTTTTGTTAGTCAAGCCAAGAATATATCCCGCGCCAATTGGAAAGGCAAGCCTAATAATTTCTCATTACGCGCTATTGAGTATATAGATATATCAGCTCTTAGATATTTAGAGGACACGAAATATAGCGGAATTATTCCTGCTTGGGTTTTTGATAATAATGGCGAGAATCCTTGTGCTATTTTAGTTGAGCAGGAATTACCGAAAGATGTAGATCTTAATAATATTTATGATAATAGCGAAGTTGATCAGCTCTTATCTTTAATAGGAGAAGGTCGTCTAGATGATACTATTGTCGCAGATCCAAAGGATATTTTATCATATAGGCGAATAGTTGATTTCCGAGCCGTAATTCCTAAGACAATAAATGATAAGAGTAATGTAAAAATAGAAAAGATGGGAACAGACTTAATAGTTCCTGAAGATAGAATAGAGGAATTTTTGTTGTTTGCTATTGCAGCACTCAAAATGTCTGGCACGCAATATGCTATTTGGGGACATATTAGCGAAGCGCAACTGCATATTAATCTTATACCTAAAAATGCGCAAGAACGTCAATGGGCAATAAAAGATTATGATCAGCTTGTAGCTGAAGTTGTGGATATGGGCGGAAGTGTTGCAGCCGAGCACGGAATAGGGAAATTAAAGCATAGATATTTAGAAATGATGTATGGCAAAGAAGCTATTGATCAAATGTTAGCGGTCAAACTTGTTTTAGACGAGAATATGATATTAGGAAAAAATAACATATTCTCAAACAACGGAGACGATATAAGTAGAGCTTTAATGCTTAATTTGGATCATAGAGCAGCAAAAAAAGTAGGTATTATAAAAGAGAAATCTAAAGGGAAAAGATATGTTGTTGCCAAGTCTCAACTTATTGAATTAATTGAAAATTATGTAAGAATTGGCGCAGAAGAAGATAGAAAAATAGAACTTTTAAGCAAAATGGAGTCTATTGTCGAGAAACATCCAAGTCTTTATTTAAATATTATATCAAGATATATGCTGGAGATAGATCGATTTGCTCGCAATGTTTTAAGTGAGTTAGTCCATAAGCTTTTAGTAAGTGGATCTGATGCACTTACCCCAGATGTTTTAGAATTGATGCGAAAAGGATTTGTTTTAAGCCTTACTCGAGCTCAGAGACATAATCTGCAAGTAACAATAGAAGAAGCAGTCGAACAGTATTCAGATAAAGTTGGAACTAGTTCTATTCCTTTAGTGCTGAACTATTACGTTCTTATAAATGATAAAGAACGTGCTGTTAAGGACTTCCCTTATCTATTAAATATAGTTTTATCTAGCCAAGATAAAGAAAATGTTTTTATATCAGAAATTCGCATGTCTAATGTAATTGAAGTAGCGCCTGAATTATTTGATGATATCGTTTCTTCTTATATAAAAGAAACAAATCCTACCATTAAAGAGAAGTTAAGCGATGCCATTGCTTCAAATTTTAAAGAATTTATGCTGGAGACTAGCGCAGATAGGCATATTTTAAAATATTTAGATTATTTAAGAAGAAATGCGAAAAGTGATATAGAAAAGATAAACTTTGTAAAATGTATATTAAATATAACAAACTATGATACAGAAAAAACTTCTGATATAGATAGTTTGATGATTTTGATAGATTCTGTTTATGATTCTGCTATACCATCTTTAAGCAATGAGTCTTTGATGCTGACAATCTCCAATTTGACTGACTCGATAGGTTCTTCTAATATTCCTTTAAGAGTTTACGAAAGAATAAAGGGGATTAAAACAGATAGTCAAGAACAAGAGTTTATTAAGTCTAGGATATTGTCTGAGGCAGATAATGGTGTTAATAAAAACAATGCTGTGCTTTATTCATTCGTTCCTTTATTTATGATATTTGCATTAGTCTCCCCAATAGTTGAATTTGTTAATAGTTGGATAATTAGTAATCCTGCCTTAATTATATGGACCCCAATAGTTGTTGGTGGAGCTTTTGGAACGTTCTTAAGGGTTAAGATGTCAGATCATATAGGTCAAAAGCTTAGCAGAATTTTCCCATACGGAACTTTAATTGTTAATTTGTTGGGAACTTTTATTTTAGGTTTTGTAATTGGTACTGTAAGAGCAGGGCAAGGCTTTGTTCCTGTTTGGGTTGTAGCTGGATTCTTGGGAGCATTTACTACATTCTCAACATTTATATTAGAGAGATATAATTTAGTAAAAGATAAAAAGAGCAAGAACGCATTAATATATATAGTTGCAAGTATTATCGGTGGATATATATTATTTGCAAATGGCAAAATATTTGGAACATTAAGTTTTGACAAAGGCTTTAATATGTATATTTTGGCCTTATCTTTAATAGTGCCTGTAGCTGTTCTTAAGGCTATAGGCTTAAGGTTAAGAGAGCTAGTTAGAGATATTTTTAGCTCTATTAAGTTAAAAGAACTACTTGCACTATTAACAGGTGGAATGTTGGGTGCTTTCTTGCGAGTTTGGTTGTCGTCCTTTACGGAAGAACCGTTCTTTGTAAATATTATTGGTGCATTCTTTATAGGGGTATTTGTTGTTCTTCTTAAAAATACTATTTTAAGAAAGTTATTCTTTGTGACAGGTCTTTGTGGAGCTTTTACAACATTTGCGACTTTTATTCTTTTCGCAGATTCTTACTTGGGCACGCAAGGTTTACCTATATCAATTGGATATATACTGTTTAATCTTTTAGTGGGTATTGCAGTATTTTACGCAGGGCTTTATTTGACGAAGTTTATTAAAAATAAATTAGATTTAAATTTTCTAGCATTGGATAAAAAACAGCTTCTTTTAATGCAAAACTGTTTAATAAATTATCTAAGAGAGAAAGGCCCAGAGGCTGGGCTTGTTCGTTTATTAATGAATAAGCTTGATTTTAAAAATGATGTTAAGGTTGTAAATGGTAAAGCTATTATTCGACTTAACTCGGCAATTGAAATTTTAGGCGAGGATGCTTTAAGAGGTATTTATCTTACAGAAAAATATGTATTACCTGACGGAGGAGTTACTTATCATGTAGATGAGAATGGAAAAATGTTGCTTCTGGATATCAATTCTTCATCTGCTTGGATTGGTGCTGATATGGAGGGTCGTGAGGATTGCAAAGCTTGTGTTATAAACGAAGATGGAGAAAAAGTTTGTATTTTAGGTTTGATTGATTTTGATAAAGAGTTAAGCGAAGAAGAAGAGAAGCGATGGAGAAAATGTAAAAGAAGATATGGTTTTATAAGAATTATTCGCACACGTTATGCATATTTCCCACAAATTTTTTATGGATTATATGACGACGGAGAAGACATTTTGTTTGGAGCGGTTTCAGGTCCTTTCGTCCTTTGTTCAGGTCCGATGCAAATTTTGACGCAAGCATTAATGGCTTTTATGATATTAGTAGATTTATCATTGGCAATAATAGTTAAAATATTTTGGACGATATGGCGCATGACAAGATGTTTATATTTGGCTGATAAGGGTGGCAAAGAAGGTAAGAATAAGAAAAAGATTGTTGTAGACATAGGAGACGCATGCAAGGATCCAGTCTATAAATTAGCCAAGAAAGAATTTCCTAAAATTAATTATTTCTTAGATTTATTTATTAGGGTTATCGTAAGAACTCCTCTTTATATTCCTTATGTTTTTGTTTGTCGTACTTGGCTAGGATGGCGCGACATAGAGTATATAACTCGCGCTGTAGATCCAGAGGAAATAGAAATAGTAGACAGTCTTGTGACGCCAGACAGAACTATTTTTGATAAATTAAAAGAATATTCAATTTATAAATTTGATTATTTAAGAAAGTTAGGACGCGAGCGTAAGAATATAAAATATAAGAAAGCTTCGTTACGTTTAAAATTGATTCAGAAAAGCGAAGATTCCTTGGAGCGTTTCCTACGTGACAAGAAACATATATCGTCTTATAAGAAATTAGGACAAGAAAGATTTAATGACAAAAGATCTAGAGAGCTTGAACATGGGTTTATTTGTATTTCTTTAGGTTATGATGGAAATATTTATCACCTTGCAGGAGTAGAGTCTTTTGTAAGATTATTACGGGCAGTATATGGTAGTAATTTATATGATATATCTAAAGAATATTTGAGTACAGAAAGTCAAAAAGAAGCTTATGGCGCAATTAATAAAATAGTAAATAGAGAAATGCTAGGACAGAATAAGTTGGATCGCAAAAGATTATTAGAGCTTTTACAGGGGTTAATATACTTTGGTTTAATGGAGGATGGCGATATTATTCCTTATACGGGTGTTAAACATTTCAGAAGGCTTTTAGCTGCTAAACATGGAATGCCTCCAAAGAGGCCTATGCCACCAATGATTAATATAAAAGAGGTAATGAAATTATGCCAAGCTAAAATAATGCCTATTTGCATAGATATTCCAGGTGTATATATTCGCACTCATGCTCAATGTTCAGGGCATAATCAGAAGCCAAGATATAATCAAAGATTTGGACATTCGCAAAAATCAAAGCATAACCAGAAATCAGGCCATTCTCAATTATTAGGACATTCGCAACAATCAGGTTATTCTCAGCTATCAAAGCATTCACAGAAGATAGGTCATACGCAGAAATCAGACCATTCTCAGTTATCAAAGCATTCACAGAAGTCAAAGCATAGCCAAAAATCAGGTCATTCTCAATGGTCTAAACATAGAAAAGCTCCAAGATTAAATTCAATTAAAGTAGTTAAGCATGAAATTGAACAAAGAAAGCAGTTTCATACAATTATTAATTATAAAGGCAGAGGTAATATAATAAGGCCTGCTGGAAGCGATAGGCTAAGAGAGACTTTCTTTAAGGTTATAAGATTTGGTGGGCAACGCGCCTCAACCATGCTTAAATGTGCTCATTCTCCGAGACTTGCTAGTTCTCAATTAGCAAGAGACAATATGATTAGCAAAATTATTCCTTTGGAGCAGGTGAAAATTAACACAAAGATGCTTGCTAAACGAGAAAAAGGAGCGTCTTATATAACTCTTAACTATAAGGGAGATATAAGAATGCCTGCTGGAGTTGGAAATATAAGAAAAGTTATTTTTAAGACAATTAGGGAGATTTAATTGTTTATATTGACCTATACCCCTTGAAACTACCCTGCCTTGTTAATTTAATATAATATGTTATACTTTCTCTACTATATAAGTTATTAAGTTTAAAAATAAGTACGAGTAATAATAGATTGGAGATATAAATGAGAAGCAAAAGAATGATAATAGCTGTGTTTTTATGTGTTTTTGCTATGTTGATGTTCTCTTCCAAAGTTTTTTCCGAAGAAACATTAAAGGATGAAGGCGCCGCTTTTTTAGTAGAAGTAGCAAAATCACATTATCAAAGAGGTCAAATGGAGCAAGCCGCTCATGAATTTAGTAAGGTCTTGTTAATTAATTCAGACAATGAAGAAGCTTTAGAGTATTTAAAAAAGCTTGGTATGAGTCGCGGTTTATACTCTAAGCAAAAAACGAGGCTGTCTAAGAAAATGGATATGTCAAAAGAGTTAGATTCTAGAGAATTCGGAAATAAAGTTTGCGAAACACCAAAGGTTGCCGAGCAAGAAACTGATGAAGATTTACCTGTTATTGAGCAAGAAATTGTAGAACAGATAGAAGAAGGGAATAAAGGCATTATTTATATAAATGAAGCTGTGGAGTCAAAAGAAGTCGTAGAGCAAAAAGAAAACGTTGAAGATGATGATATAGTTGAGGTAGGTGCGGCACAAGTAAGCTTGGCTACTACTCCTCAGTTGGGAGGATTTGAAGACGAGATTTCTACTTTAGTGCAAGAAAATGAGATTAGGGCACTTGAAGCAGATGTTTTGCAAGCAAAGATAAAGGATTTAAAAGAAATGCAGTATGCTTTAAAGATTGCTCCTAAGAAATGGGAAATTAAAGAAGGCGAAATTTCTAATAAAGAACTAGAAAGAATATCAAAAGGATATGCTAAAAAAACAAAGAATTTAAGAAAACAACTCTTTAAACAAAAACAAGATCTTGACGAGCAAATGTCAGTTTTAAAGAAGAAAGACAATGAGCTTGCATTATTAAAAGATGTTTCTAAAGAAGCGTCTTTACAGTCGAAAGAAATTGATAAAATAAGAGAAGATTATGCTAAAAGAATTAGTAGAATCTCTGAGTTAGTTTTAGATCAAGAAGATGCAAAAAGCGATGGTATTTCTGATATAAGCCTTTTAAAAGAAAAGTCAGAAAGCGCATCAAAAGAATCATTAGGCTATGAGAGAAAGATGCGTATTTTAGCAAGGAAATATAATGAAGCTCGCGAAGAGGCTTTTAAACAAGAACAATATAATCGAAGAATGCTAGCTGTTTTAGAAGATTATCTTTATGCGAGAAAGAATATTATAGGTAGTTTAGGCGATAAAGTGGTTTATAAAAAAATGAGAATCGCAAATACAGAGAATAAATTATTAGATAGGATAGAAGAACTTATTGATATGCATGATGATGTTGATTACTACTTGTCTCGCATAGAGGATAGAGATGAATTGGTAGATGCTAAGAATGAAGATCTTATTTATTTAAGAAGTAAAGTAGGTTCTAATGGGTCTTTAGGCGAAAAGAATAAAGATTTAAAGTATTTATGGAGTAGGCTAGAGGCTGCACAGGAAAAGTTGTTTAGCAAAAAAGAAAATATTTCTTTGCTTGAAAAAAGACTTAAAGAAACACAGTTTGAGTTAAACAAGCTAAAAAGAAAAGTAAGTATGTAGTAGTATTATAGGGAGAGTAGAGTATAAAAAAGGGACTCGTGCTTTTAAGTGCGCGTCCCTTTTTTATGTTATATAAGTAGTTAACAATAATGGGGACAGATGTTAATGCTCACTAATTCGGTAACTCTTTTGGTATAATAATACAGCTAAAGGAGAC
>JAVCCJ010000019.1 GCA_030765585.1 Candidatus Zapsychrus exili
TGCTAATAGTATTTGCAGCAGTCAGCTTGGCGCAGGATATAAGATAGCTGAGCATCACGATGGCAGATGGGTATTAGGTATGAGTACAACTCAATATTACGGGGCAACTTGGCCAGCAACCACAAGCAGAGGGGGATGGACTTTTTGGGCTAATGGAAACATTAGCAGTGCATCTAGATTTTGGGTTTATATTAATAATCAGGATGCAAATTGTTGGTAGATTGGTTATGCAATGAGTGGTTGTGGAATTATAAAATAAGTAGTGTTGTTAAATAAAAAGGTGTTATTTTTGGTGAAGATAGATGTACTATTTATAAAAGCGAATAATCAAAAGAAAGTTTTTCAGGCTTTAAGCGAAGGTTTTTCTGGAATAGAGCCGCCTATGTGGCTAGTGCTAACCGCAGCTTATTTAAGAGAAAAGGGCTTATCTGTTGCAGTTGTAGACGCTGAAGCTGAAAACTTAAGTATTGTCGAAACAATTTCTCGCATAAAAGAAGTTAATCCTCTTTTGGCCTCTGTTGTTGTGTCTGGAACAAATCCTTCTGCATCAACAATAAATATGCCTGTTGCAGGAGAGGTTTTAAAAGAAATAAAAGATAAGTTGCCGGATGTTTATAGCGTAATATCAGGGCTTCATCCTTCTGCTTTGCCAGAACAGACCGTAAAAGAAATAGCAGCGGATTTTATTATTGTTGGTGAAGGTTTCACAACACATCATGAACTTATTTGTGCTTTAAAAGCAGGTAAGAGTAGGGATGATATTCTAGAAATAGGAGGACTTTGGTATAAGCAAGATGAAAAGATTGTATCAAATCCTCGTGCAGAGAACATACAAAACTTAGGTAGTCTTCCTATGCCTGCGTGGGATCTTCTGCCGATGGAGAAATATAGAGCTCATAATTGGCATTGTTTTTCTCATATCGGAGAAAGAAGGCCTTATGCAGTTATTTATACAAGTTTAGGTTGTCCTTTTAAATGTGAGTTTTGTTGTATAAATGCGCTTTTTGGAAAACCAGGTATTCGTTATCGTTCGCCAGAGCGTGTAGTTGAAGAGATAGAATATTTAGTTAAAGTTCATGGAGTTCAGAACATAAAAGTATTAGATGAGCTTTTTATTTCTCGCTGGAGCCATGTTGAGGCGATATGTGATGGTATTATTGAAAAAAGATTGGGAGATAAATTAAATTTCTGGGTATATGGACGTATTGATTCGGTTAAGGAACATATGCTTGAGAAAATGAAAAAGGCAGGTATTAATTGGATAGCATATGGAATTGAGGCAGGAAGTAAAAAGGTTCGTGATGGAGTGTCAAAAGGCAGATTCGAAACAGAGGAAGTAAGACGAGTCGTTGATATGACGCACAAGGCGGGCATACATATTGTATCGAACTTTATATTTGGGCTCCCTGATGATGATTTTGAAACTATGCAAGAGACGCTTGATTTAGCTAAAGAACTTAATTGTGCTTATGCGAATTTTTATTGTGCAATGGCTTATCCTGGTTCAAAGCTTTATGAAAATGCTGTTGAATCTGGCGTGCCACTTCCGTCGAGTTGGAGCGCATATTCGCAATTTAGCAAAGATTCGTTGCCACTTCCTACAAAACATTTATTAAGTGGACAAGTTTTAAAGTTTCGTGATGATGCGTTTAATGATTATTATAATGACCCTAAGTATTTAGATATGGTTTTAAAGAATTTTGACGAAAGAACAGTTGATAATATAAAAGAGATGTGTTCAGTAAAACTTATAAGAAATAATTATGAACAAAACAATGATGTTCTGTTTGAACATAAATAGAGAATCGGAGATAAAGATATGATTATTAGCCGCACACCATTTAGAGTTTCTTTTTTTGGAGGAGGGACTGATTATCCTCGTTGGTTTGAAGAACATGGAGGCGCGGTTCTTGCGACCACAATAAATAAATATTGCTACATAACTTGTCGATACTTGCCGCCGTTTTTTGATCATAAATCAAGAATCATTTATTCAAAGATGGAACAGGTTAATAAAATAAGTGAGATAAATCATCCTTCGGCTCGAGAGACTATTAAATTTCTAAAAATAAAACAAGGTTTAGAGATCCATCATGATGGTGATTTGCCTGCACGAACAGGTTTAGGCTCAAGCTCTTCTTTTACAGTAGGACTTTTAAATGCGCTGTATGCTTTAAAGGGTGTAATGTCGACTAAAGAAAAACTAGCTAAAGAGGCAATTCATATAGAACAAAAAATGTGTGCAGAAAATGTTGGTTGCCAAGATCAAACATTGGCAGCATTCGGCGGGCTTAACTTTATTGAATTTGGTGGAAGTAAACATCTTAAAGTTAATCGTATTACTATTCCAACTGAAAAAATAAAAAAGCTTCAAAATCATTTTATGCTTTATTTTACAGGTTTTTCTCGTATTGCATCAACTATTGCAGAGCATCAGATAAGAAATATTCCAAAGAAAAAAAAAGAGTTAAAGGCAATTTATGATATGGCTTTTGAGGCGTTAGATGTGATTCAGGGAAATAATATAAAGAAATTTGGTAAGCTTTTAGATGAAACTTGGAAAATAAAAAGAACATTGTCTGACAGAATATCTACGTCGAATATAGACGATATTTATAATGCTGCAAAAAAAGCAGGTGCAACAGGAGGCAAGCTTTTAGGTGCTGGAGGCGGAGGTTTTGTCTTATTTTTTGTCCCGCCAGAAAAACAACCACAAGTAAGAAAAGCGCTTGATAAACTTTTGTTAGTTCCTTTTGAGTTTGAGAATTTAGGAAGTCAGATTATCTTTTATCAGCCAACGTAATATATGAATCTTTTTTCTAAAGACAATTTTAAAAGTCCTCCGACTAACCGTGACTCTCTTTTTCTAATATTTTTTACAATTTTTATTACATTCCAACCTTTTTATCTCCATAAAGAGTTTAATATATTTGAATACGGCATCTATTTGCCTGGTATTGATGCAATTTCTCGAGGGCTTGTTCCTTTTCGAGACTTTTTCCATTTAAGAGGGGCATTTGAACTTTATTTACCAGCGTTTTTTATGAATATTTTTGGAATGAAAGTGAGCGTGTTGTCGCTTTATTTTTACATAGGCAATGTTCTGGCTCTTATTTTATGCGTATTAATTGCAAAAGAGATTCTTAAAAGCAAACTTATATTCTATTTGAGCGTTCCTGTTTTAATTGCTAAAACTTTTCCAAGAGTTGTATTCACTTATTGGGGAGGTATGCGTTATGCTTTTGGGCTTTTAGTTTTATTTAGTGCTATTAAGTTCTTTAAAAGTAAAAAGTATTTTTGGTTAGTTTTTTCTGGCATATTTGCTGCTGTTGGATTTTTTACTAGTATAGAAATAGGGGTTCTTTCTACAATATCGGTTTTAGGAGCACTTGCTTTTTCTTGTATTTTTAAAGTCCAAAATATAAAAGAAGCGGCAAGAGGTCTTGGTAATTTTATCTCTGGTGCTCTTATTATATCTATCCCGTATTTGATCTATCTTATTCAAACCCAATCTTTAACTCCTTACGTAGAATCTTTCTTTACAGTGGCGATAAGCATTACAGGTGTATTTGAGACAGCGAGTTGCCCGTCGAGTATGAAAGAATTATTTTATTGGTTTATGCCAACAAGTCCACATTTTAAACATATAACGCCTGCTTTTCTCTACTTTGCTCTTTTTATTTATTTAGCTAAAAAAGCATATGATAAAGATATATCAAGGCAAGAAATTTCAATCGTTGTAGTTGCGATCTATGGAGTTTTAATGTTTATATCTGCATTTCGTGCTGTTGAAGGCGATCAGTTTGAAATGGCACTTCAACCAGAGAAGATATTGTTATTTTATGCATTTGGCGAAAGTCTACTTTTTATAAACAATAGGTTTGATAAAGGAAGACTTAAGATTGTCGCAAGTTCTATTTTAGTATTTTTTGTTTTGTTTTCTTGTATTTACTCTTTTAAAAGATATTTCAAAAGATTTGATTTCCCAAAGTTTTTGATAGGAAAGTATCAAGCTAAGCCTAATTGTCGCAAGCTTAATGTAGAAAGAGCAGGAAATTTAGTTGCAAGTAAATTTCAAGCAAAAGAAGTAGAACAATTAGTTGATGTTATACAGCAGGAAACAAATAAAGAAGATACTATTTTCTCATTTCCAGAGATGGGAACGTATTTGTTTTTAGCAGATAGACAATTTTTTGGAAAGTTTCCAATGTATACATTTTCTTGGTTTAGCGACAACTGGCATAACGATCTCATTGCTGATATTAACGAAAATGAACCTGAATATGTTGTTATGCCAATCAAGCTTCATAGGAAATTTGAGCAGATATATTTTAAGGTTGCAAAAAATAGAGATAAGTATAATATTATTATAAATATAATTACTAAAAATTATTATATAGCAAGTAGGACTGAAGAGTTCTATTTCTTTAAAAGAAGGTAATAAGATGATGGTAAGTTTAAGCGACATAACAGCAGTTGTGTTGTGCGGTGGACAAGGAAGCCGTTTAAAGAGCGTTACAGGCCAAACGCCTAAAGTTATGGCTGAATTTGGTCAAGAACCTTTCTTGAATTTCATCCTTAACTATCTGCAAGAGCAGGGGATACGAAATATTGTCTTGTGCACAGGTTATAAAGCTGATATATTAGAAAACTATTATGAGGCTAATAATCAAGGGCTAAATATTAGGTTTTCTAAGGAAGATAAACCTCTTGGAACAGGTGGCGCATTAAAGAATGCTATAAAAATGATTGAAAGCGACCCTTGTTTTGTATTAAATGGAGATTCTTTGTGTGAAGTCGATTTAAAGGCTTTATTAGATTCTTATTATAAGAAAGAAACTATAGCAGAGCTTTCTGTGTCTAAAGTAGATAATGCAGAGGATTATGGGTCAATTGTTTTAAATGAAGAAAACAGGATAATGGCATTTGAAGAAAAACAAAGCGCAGAAAATAGATATGTTAATGCTGGGGTTTATTGTATATCAAAAAGAGCATTTGATTTAATGCCAGAACAAGATAAATTCTCGCTCGAAGTGGATTATTTTCCAAAGCTAGTAAGTAAGGATTTTTATGGTTTTGTTGTTGATAATAAGTTTTATGATATTGGAACACCAGAAAGATTTAATGAGGCTCAAAGAAAAATTAGAAGGAGATAGATAATTGAAAATTGATAATCAAAAAAGTGAAACACTGTCAGAAAAAGCAAAATATAGAGTTCCATTTGGAACAGTTTCTATTACAGATAAAGCATCGGAATTAATAAAAGATGCGCTTGTTTCTAAGTGGGTTACTCGTGGTAAATATGTTAAAGAGTTTGAAGAGAAATATGCAGAAATTTTTGGGGTAAAGGAAGCCGTTGCATTAAGTAGTGGTACTGATGCAGACGCATTAGCTTGTGCTGTGCTTTATGATTTTGGCGCAGAGAGAGGCGATGAGATAATCATTCCTGCTTTAACATTTGTTGCAACAGCATCTGCAATCTTTCAAGCTGGATTTAAACCAGTGTTTGTTGACGTAGAGCGAGATACTTTAAATATAAATCCTGATAAAATTGAGGCTGCGATAACGAAAAAAACGCGTGCTATTATGCCAGTTCATTTAATGGGTAAACCAGCTGAAATGGATAAAATAATGGAGTTGGCTCAGAAGTATGATCTTAAAGTTATTGAAGATGCTGCTGAAGCACATGGAGCGGAATACAAGGGTAAGATGGTTGGCACGATAGGAGATATGGCAGCGTTTAGTCTTTATGCAGCACACATTGTAACTACCATAGAAGGCGGAATTGTAATAACTGATAACCTCGAAATAGCCGAGGTTTTGAGATCTCTTCGTAATCATGGCATTGTAAATAAGTTTGAATTTAAACGCATTGGTTTCTCAGCTAAAATGCATGAACTTGAGGCAGCTGTTGGACTTGGTAATATTGAGATATTTCAAGATATATTAAATAAACGCAGACGTAATTTGACATATTTAATTGAGAAATTTAAGAAATTTGATGAGTATTTTATTTATACAAAAGAAGATAGTCACGAAAAAATAGGACCGCATGCATTTGGTATTATTTTGCGAGAAGGTTTAAATTTTACTAAAGATGAATTTGTTGATTTCATTGAAAGTAAAGGAGTGGACTCAAGAAATCTTTTCTATTCTATACCAACGCAGTGTTCGGGTTATGCATTTATGGGATATAGCCTAGGAGATTTTCCTGAGGCTGAATATTGTTCAGATAATGGTTTGCATATTGGGATACATCAGGATATTGAATTAGAAGACTTAGATTATGTAGAAGAGGTAGTAGTGGAATTTTTAAAAACAAAAGGATTAAAATTTTAACATTATGAAGATTGCTATTAATTGTAGATCATTTTTAAATAGAAAATATACTGGCATTGGACGCTATGCTTATCATCTGCTTAAAAGTTTAAGCAAGATTGATGAAAAGAATAAATATCTTCTTTATGTAAAAAAAGGCTTTATAAGTATTAATAAAAGAATGCCAAATTTTGATTCAAAGAATTTCTGCCCAAAAGTCGATTGTTTTGATAAAGGCATGGACAAGACATTGGGCAAGGTAGATATTTTTCATTCGCCTTCACCAGATTCTTTGAATATAAATGGTGGCGCTAAAATAATTGTTACGGTTCATGATCTTATATTTAAAACCTTTCCCCAGGGACATACTCAAAAAACTTTAGATGATACTGAAAAACAGTTTGAATATATTTGTCAGAGAGCATCTAAAATTATTTGTTGTTCAAAGAATACTGTTTCAGATCTAGAAAGTTATTTTAATATAAAGAAAGAAAAGGTATCTTTGGTGTATCAAGGAGTTGATAAGAGCGTATTTTATCCTATTGGAGAAGATGAATCTAGATTGGCAGATCATGTAATTCGTTCTAAAGGGATTAGAGATCCATTTTTATTGTCGGTTGGAACAATTGAGCCAAGAAAGAATTTAGAAAATGTGCTTCAAGCATTTGATAAGTTAAGAACAAGAAGACAATTTTTAGGAAAATTGGTAGTTGTTGGTATGAAGGGATGGATGAGCGATAGCATTGAAGGTCTTATTCGTAAACTAGAGCTTCGCGATCATGTTATATTTTTAGGGTATTTAACAGATCCAGAATTACGTTTTCTTTATAATAAAGCAGAGGCGCTTGTGTTTCCATCGTTCTACGAAGGATTTGGTTTTCCAATTGTTGAGGCATTTTGTTGTGGCACACCTGTTGTTACGTCGAATGTTTCTTCTTGCCCTGAAGTTGCACAAGATGCAGCTATAACCGTTAATCCGTATAGTCCTGAGGCAATTGAACGAGCTATTGATAAGATTGTAAACGATATAGACTTAAAGAAATCATTAATAGAAAAAGGATTTAAGAGAGTAGAAGATTTTAGTTTTCATAAAACAGCGCAAGAAACATTAAAAATTTATGAACAAGTTCATAAGTCGTAATTATTGGATCCGGCTTGTCTAAAAAGGTACCTGGTTCTTTTTTGCAAAAGGGCCAGGTGCTTTTATACTATTATGAAAATAAGCGGCTTTACAATAGCTCGAAACATAGTTAAGTACAACTACCCGGTTGTAGAATCTATAAAGTCTATATTGCCTATTTGCAATGAATTTATAGTAAATGTCGGCGACTCAGAAGACAACACTTTAGATATAATCAAATCTATAGATAGTAATAAAATTCGTATAGTTGAGAATGAGTGGGATATGTCTATGGGTTCGAATGTTCTTTCTTATCAGACAAATCTTGCGCTTGAAGAATGTTCTGGTGATTGGGCTTTTTATGTTCAAGGCGATGAAGTAATTCATGAATATGATTTGCTCGTGCTTAAGAAAATTATGACCCATGAATTTAAATATGACAATATTGATGCTATACGTTT
This sequence comes from Candidatus Zapsychrus exili, assembly GCA_030765585.1. Taxonomy (GTDB): domain Bacteria; phylum Omnitrophota; class Gorgyraeia; order Zapsychrales; family Zapsychraceae; genus Zapsychrus; species Zapsychrus exili. The sequence goes on from JAVCCJ010000019.1 coordinate 7,900, forward strand.
TCGTTGGTTGCATTTTTATGGAAGTCATTTTAGATATAGGATAGATAAAGGATGGTATCAAAAGCAAGATAGAATTATAAGAAATAATGGAGAAATAGAATCTATTGGAGACGCTTATGGTTTCGCAAGAAAAGATGGAGGGGATCTTAAAAGAAGAAAAACAAATTGTTTTGTTTATCATTATGGATGGGTTCAGCCACAGGATGTTATGAGTAAGCGTCGTAATAATGCAGATAAAATAGGGTTTGTTTTATTAAGTGAAAAACAAACAGACAAATATTCTTATGGAGATTTAGATAGGTTTCCTGTTTATTTCGGGACACATCCTAAAGTAATGGAAGAAAAGATAAAAACTCATTTCTTAAGTCAGCAGGATTATGATTCTATACAAAAGAAATATTGGTGGAATCCACTTAATATTTTAAAGGTGCGATATAAAACAGGCAAAAGAATTAAAGAAAAGATTGATTAAAGGTAAACAATGAAAACAGATGAAAATTTATATGCTCTTATTTTAGCAGGTGGCGCTGGAACACGTTTTTGGCCTAAAAGTCGTCAGTGTAATCCTAAACAATTCTTAGATATTGTAGGTGTGAATAATCTTTTTGTTCAAACTGTGTCCCGTATAAATAAGAAAATTGCTGTTAAGAATATATTTATAGTTGCAAACAAAGATTTTAAGTCTCAGGTTAAAAAGTATATATCAAAATTTAAAATACCTATGGCAAATGTGCTTCTTGAGCCTTCTGCTAAAAATACAGCCGCATCAATCTGCTTCGGAGTAGCCCATATTAATTCAATAAACAAGAATGCAGTTGTAGGTGTGTTTCCGTCGGATCACTTGATATCAAAAGAAAAGAAATTTATAAGCGTGTTAAGCAAGGCTTATCTCCTAGCAAAAGATAATCATCTAGTTACTTTTGGAATAACACCAAGTAGGCCTGAGACAGGATATGGATATCTTAAGGTAAAGAAACAAAAGATAAAAGGTAAAGATATTCTTAAGGTTAAGGAATTTACAGAAAAGCCGAGCGTAAAGAAAGCAAAAGCCTTTATAAAGAGTAAAAATTATTTGTGGAATGGTGGGATATTTGTTTGGAAGGCATCTGTTATATTGGATGAGTTTAAAACATATTTACCAACTACCTTAAAGACAATAGGTCTAAATCCAACAAATGTGAGTGTTTCTAAAAGTTGGAAGAAATTAAAGAAAGTATCAATTGATTATGGCATTTTAGAAAAAGCAAAAAATATAGTAGCGGTTAATACAGGTGATATAGGCTGGTCTGATTTGGGAAGTTGGGAAGCGTTAGCAGATATTTCCAGCAAAGATAAAAATGGAAATATTTTTAATAGTAATGTTGTTTCTATAAATTGTAAGAATACTTATGTTTCGGTGAGTGATAAAAAACTTGTTGCTACAATTGGAATAGAGGATTTAGTTATTATTGATACAAAAGATGCTCTTTTAGTTTGTCCAAAAAATAAATCGCAAGAAGTTAAAGATATGGTATCGGCTTTAAATAAGGGTGGAAAAAAATCTTATTTATGAAAAAGATACTTATTATAAATATATTTGGTATTGGTGATGTTCTTTTTACAATACCTCTTATAAGAAATTTAAAACAAGACTATAAAGATTGCTCCATTGGCTATTTATCAAACAGAAGGACAGAATTTGTTCTAAATAGTAATCCTTTTGTCGATAAAGTTTTTGTTTATGAGCGCGATGAATTTTATCAATTTTCAAAAGAATCAAAAATATTGTATTTTAAAAAGTTCTTTGAACTCATAGGGAATATAAGACAAGAAAAATACGATGTTGTAATTGATGTTTCTTTAAACAGGTTAATGAGTTTTGTTGCATTTTTAGCTGGTATACCTAAGAGAATAGGTTTTAATTATAAAAATAGAAGTATTTTTCTTAATAAAAAGATTAAATTAGAAGGATATGAAGGTAAACACATTGTTGAGTATTATCTTGAACTTCTTTGTGAAATAGGAGTTTCTACAGAAAAAAAGGAATTAAAGCTTAATATAAGCAAAGAAGATGACGCTTGGTCTAAAGATTTCTTTAATAAAAATGGTATTGAAGGTAAAAATACTATTGCTTTAGTACCAGGAGGCGGGGCAAGCTGGGGGAAAGACGCCAGATATAAGTGTCTACCAGCCGAAAAATATGCGAAATTAGCTGATAAAATCATTGAAAATTATTCTTTAGATATTATACTGTTGGGTGATGCTAGTGAACATGAATTGTGCATGAAAATTGCACATTTAATGGATAAAAAGCCTATTTTAGTAGCAGGAAAGACAACGATAGGTCAGTTTGCCGCATTAGTCTCAAAGTGTCGTTGTGTAGTTTTAAACGATGGAGGCCCTTTACACATCTCAGTTGCAGCAGGTGCAAAGACAATTTCTGTTTTTGGTCCAGTAGATGAAAATGTTTATGGTCCTTTTCCTAGCGATGGACACATTGTTGTTAAAGCGTCTGTAGTATGTCGCCCTTGTTATAGAAAATTCAGACGTTCTAGTTGCGAGCATATAAGTTGTCTAAATAATATAACAGTAGAAGATTTATTTAGAAAGGTACAAAGTTTTTTATGAATATTCCGTTTATTGATTTTAGCGAACAATATAAAATGATTAAAGACGAAATTGATGTTGGTTTAAAGGAAGTTTTTGAATCGGGAGCTTTTATTTTAGGTCCACAAGAAAAAGCATTTGAAGCAGATTTTTCTGCCTATTGTGATTCAAAGTATGGAATAGGTGTTAATTCTGGGACAGATGCATTATATTTGGCTTTAGGGGCTTTAGGTGTGCAACCAGGGGATGAAGTAATACTTCCTTCGTTTACATTTATTGCGACAGCGCTTTGTATATCTTATACCGGAGCAAAGCCTGTTTTTGTTGAGGTTGAAGACACAACCTATAACATTGATCCAAATAAATTAGAAGCGCTTATTACAGACAAAACAAAAGTTATTATGCCCGTTCATCTTTATGGACAATGTGCTAATATGGATGAGATTGTGCAAATTGCAAAGAAATATAATATAGCAGTTGTTGAAGATGCTGCACAGGCTCATGGAGCAATTTATAAGGGTAAAAAAATAGGTTCTTTAGGAGATGTTGCTTGTTTTAGTTTTTATCCTACAAAAAGTTTAGGTGCTTTTGGCGACGGAGGAATGGTTATAACTAGTAATGAAGAGATAGATAAGAAAGTAAGAATGCTAAGAGACTATGGAAGAGAAGGAAGATATGACCACAAAGTAAAAGGCTTTAATTCAAGATTAGATACTGTGCAAGCTGTTGTTTTATCTGCAAAGCTAAAAAGGCTTGATGAGTTTAATAGAATGAGAAATGAAGCAGCTCAGTATTATTTTAAGATGCTTGAGGGTGTTGACGGCATTGTTGTACCAAAGATTGCAGAGGATAGAACTCACGTATTTCAAACTTTTGGAATTCGTGTTTTAGAAAATAGAGATGCTGTATTAGATAAAATGAAAGAAAAAGGAGTGGGAGTATTAATTCATTATCCTATACCAGTTCATCTTCAGGAGGCGTATAAGGACGCTGGTTACAAAGAAGGAGATCTTCCTGTAACAGAACAAATTGCTAATCAAGTTTTGTCACTTCCAATGTTTCCGCATATAACAAAGGAGCAAATTGATTATGTTTGTGATTTACTAAAGAAATGTTTATAAACAAAATATAATAAGTTAGGTAAAAAATGGCAAAAGTATCAGTAGTTGTTATAACAAAGAACGAAGAAGAAAATATTGGGCCTTGTCTTGCGAGTGTGCATGGTTGGGCAGATGAAATTATAATAGTCGACGACGAAAGTACTGATAATACAGTCGAGGTTGCAAGCAAATATGCTGATAAGGTGCTTCATAGAAAAATGGAGAATGAAGGTATTCATCGCAATTGGTCTTATGCGCAAGCTTCAAATGAATGGGTATTGAGTTTAGACGCTGATGAATATGCAACTAAAGAGTTAACAGAAGAAATAACTAAGGCTATAGATGAAGGTAAATATCAAGCGTTCTCTATACCGCTTAAGAATTATATAGGAATATATTGGGTCAAGCATGCTGGATGGTATCCAGCTGGTAAGCTTAGACTTTTTATGAGAGATAAATTTAGGTATGAAGAGGTAAAAGTCCATCCAAGGGTATTTTTAGACGGAGAAACCGGGCATTTGACAAAAGATATAGTGCATAAAGGCTACCCTAATTTTGAACATTTTCTGCAAAGTTTAAATAGGCAGACAACGCTAGAGGCTGAGAAGTGGATAATAACAGGAAGAAATATGTCTATGGGAAAAGCTATATGGCGTACCATTGATCGTTTTCCTCGTTCCTATATTGGTAAAGGTGGATGGAAAGATGGATTTATTGGTTTTATGGTTGGTTTCTTTGCTTCACTTTATCAAATCATGAGTTATGCTAAATATTGGCAAATGAAAAAGGAAAATACTGTTAAATGAAATATGTATTCTTAGATAGAGATGGAGTAATAAATGAATTTCCTGGAAACGGGAAATATGTAACTAAGGTTAAGGACTTTCATTTTATACCAGGTGTTTTAGATGCTCTTAAAATTTTAACTGATAGAGGTTTTAAAATATTTGTTATATCTAATCAAGCAGGTGTTAGTAGAGGTATTTATTCTAAGTTAAAGCTTAATCAGATAACAAAAAAGATGGTTAATGGCGCTAAAAAAGCAGGAGCTAAAATACAAAAGGTACAGTATTGTATACATAAGTCTGATGATTTATGTGATTGCAGAAAGCCTGGAACAGGCTCTATTGAACGTGCAATGGCATCTGTAGGAAAGCATATAGATGATGCTGAAGATTCGTTCTTTGTTGGAGATACTAAGTCTGATATTTTAACAGGGTATAACGCAAAGTTAAGAACAATTTTTGTTTTAACTGGTAGAGCTAAACGTCATCATGTAAGAAAATGGGGAATAAAGCCAGACTTTATTATGGAAGATCTTTATCAAGCTACTCAACTTATTACAATGAAAAATCCTCCTAAAGTTGATAGAAGAGCAAAAACAAAAGTTAGATAGTAATTAATAAAAATATATCACTTATTATGGAGTATATTTATGAAGATATTGCTTATTCACGCTTCAGCAGGTGCTGGACATTTAAAGGCAGCAGAAGCAGTTTATGTAAAGCTTAAAAATTATTCTGAACATGAGGTTGTTTTCGCTGATGCACTTGACTACTCGAGCAGCTTTTTTAAAAATCTTTACAAAAAAACATATTATTATCTTGTTTCAAAAGTTCCTTTATTGTGGCAGTTTACTTTTGCTGTGTTGGATATTCCGTTTTTACAGCCGCTTATCTTAAAACTCAGAAGAGTTTATAATGCTTTTAATGTTAGAAAGCTTCATGATTATCTTATAAAAGAGAATTTTGATTATATTATTTCATCACATTTTATGCCGACAGAAATTTCCTCTTCTTTAAAAGCAAAGGGTAAGATAACGTCAAAATTAATTACAGTAGTAACTGATTATGATGTGCATAGAATTTGGTTAGGTAAATTTGTAGATATGTATGCTGTTGCAAGCGAATGGACAAAGAAAAAGATGGATATTCTTGGAATTGATGAAAACAAGGTTGTTATAACTGGTATTCCAACCGATGAGAAGTTTTCTAAAACTAGAGATATATCAGAATTAAAGAAGAAATTAGGCGTTGAACAAGATGCTTTTACTGTGCTTATGGCAACAGGATCTTTTGGAATAGGTCCTATTGAGGAGATTATTAAAGCACTTTATAGTTTTCAGGTTGTTGTAGTTTGCGGACATAACAAAAAATTATTTGAAACTTTGACACAAAAACAATATGAATCTGTTGTTGTAAATGGATTAGTTGATAATATGGATGAGCTTATGGCAGTGTCAGATGTTATGCTTACTAAGCCAGGTGGCTTATCAATTTCAGAAGCATTAGTTAGCCAGTTACCTTTAATATTTTTTAATGCTATACCAGGACAAGAGACAAATAATATAAAAGTTCTTAAAGAATATGGTGTTGGAATTAGTAATTGTAGTATAAAAGAAATAGCGAAAGAACTTGAGTCTTTGCGCTCTTCTAGAGATAAATTTGCAACAGCTCTTATGAAAACAAAAGAGCTGGCCCGCCCATCCGCTGTAAGAGATATAATAAATTTGATTAAGTAAAGGCATTATGACCCCTAAAATTGCCCAAGTTGTTGTAGACCTGCCGCTAGAAGGTCCTTTTGATTATTCGATATCAGATGAATTCAGAAAATCTATTGACGTAGGGAAACGTGTAAGCATATTATTCAATAGAAAAAAAAGAGTAGGTTTTGTTATAGGGTTTAAGGAAAAAAGTAAGTTTAAAAGACTTAACCTAATAATAGATGTCTTAGATGTGACGCCTTCGGTAGATTCAAATGCTTTAAAATTAGCAGAAAATTTAAGTAAGTACTATGGTTGCTCCGTCGGAGAGGCGATTGAATCGTATCTTCCTAGTGCTCTAAGAAAAGCAAAGGCATTTGATGTAGATATAAAAATACCCCTTTTAGATAAAAATTTTAAAAGTAATGAAAAGCCGTTTTGTCTTCTGCATGATATGACCAGATTTAAGCGCTGGGATTATTTACAAGAAAGAATTAAGAGCGCATTAGATAAGAATCAAAGTGTTATTTTTTTAGTGCCCTCTGTAGCTTTAATTGAGGAAGTTTCTTTAAAGTTTTCGGCAGAGCTTAAACAATTGGTTGTAGCTTTAGATAAAAAACTTACCCCTAAAAAAGAGTTGGATGCTTGGATCGCAATAAAGACAGGTACACCAACAATTGTTATGGGTACGCTATCTGCGATATTTGCGCCAACTCCTGATTTAGGATTAATTGTTATATATGACGAGGAAAATGCGGTTTATAAGCAAGAGCAATCTCCTTTTTATAATATTAAAAAAATAGCAGAAATGCGAAGTGACCTAGAAGGCGCTTCTGTTATTTTGGTATCGGTCGCACCAACCGCAGAAACATTTAAAAACGCCAAGGGTAAGAAATGGGAAACTGTAACATATTATCCAGACAAATATAGTGAGCTTCAAGTTATTGATATGAATAACTACAAATCTCAAAAGTCTACGTTTTTATCTTTTCCGCTTCAAAATATGATTTATAGATCTATAGAAGAAAATAAAAAATTAGTTTTGTTTAGTAACAGGAGGGGCTTCACAACCTTAACGCGCTGTAATCAATGTGGGTTTACAGTCAAATGTGCTCGGTGTGATGTGTCTTTAGTATATATGTATTCAAAGAAAAAACTTGTTTGTCGTCATTGTAATAGCGAAGAAGAACTTTCTCGTAATTGTCCAAGTTGTGGTGGATCTTATATGAAATCGTTTGGCGAAGGAATTGAAAAGTTAGAAAGTGAGGTTGCAAGATTTTATCCGCAGGCAAGAGTAGGACGTTATGAAAGAGATTCTAAGGAATTTCCAAGTCGGGCAAATGTTATTATTGCAACACAGGCTATATTAAAAGTGCAAGAAAGCATGAGTTTTGATGCTATTGCTGTTATCAATTTTGACGCAGAGCTTAATCATTTTGATTATCGTGCGACCAACAGAGCTTTTTCTTTGCTTGCAGCCTTAAGACGCATGACAAAGTCTAAGCTTATGGTTCAAACTAGGATGAAGGATAGCTATGTTTTAAAGGCTTTAAACAAAATGGATTTTAATAAGTTTTATAAAAAAGAATTATCCTTAAGAAAAGAAGTTGATCTTGCCCCTTATAGATATTTGCTTTCGATTGTATTGCGAGGTGTCGACGATAAATTTGTTTTTGAGCAAAGTAATATTCTTTATGATAAGCTAAATGCGCTTAAAAAAGAAACTCAAGAAATATCAGATATTCATCCTGATATAATGCCTAAATTGCGTGATAAGTATAGGTATACTATAATGCTTAAGAGCAAAGGCAGAGAAGACGGATTAAAGCTTGTAAAAACGGCATTAAAAGATTTTAAACGAAAGAAAGATTTAATTGTAACTGTTAATGTTGATCCGTAATAATAAGGGGTAAGGTTTAAGGGGTAAGAGAAAACGAAAGGTGTCATTGCGAGGAGCCAAAGGCGACGCGGCAATCTATAAATAAGATTGTTTTACTTACGTTCGCAATGACAATAGTCCATTTATGAAAATTGTATTTTTTGGTTCAGATGATTTTGCACGCGCACATCTTGAGTCTTTATTAGAGTCAGGATTTGAAGTGGTTTGTTGTGTTACTCAACCGGATAGGTCGAAAGACAGGGGAATGAAATTGTCGATCTCACCTATTAAAGAATGTGCGCAGGAAGAAGGCATATCAATAATTCAACCAGAGAGCTTTGATGAAGCAATTGTTGCTGCACTTAAAGATTTTGAAGCTGACCTTTTTGTAGTAATTTCATATGGCAAGATTTTGCCGCAAGAGATTATAGATATACCAAAAATTTGTGCGATTAATGTTCATCCTTCTATCTTGCCTAAATATAGGGGGGCAGCTCCAATTAATTGGGCAATAATAAATGGTGATAAAAAGACAGGGGTATCAATTATAAAGCTTAATTTAAAGATGGATGCAGGCGATATTGTATCTTGTGAAGAAGTTGATATAGCAGACGAAGACACCGCAAGCACACTTCGTGTTAAAACTATGATGATAGGTTCTGGGTTGTTAAAAGAAACAATAGGCATGTTAGAAAATGATACTTGTCAATATATGGCTCAAGAGCAAAAAAGCGTGACTTTAGCTCCAAAATTAACCAAAGAATTAGGACTTATTGATTGGAGCCAAAGCGCAGTTATTATTAATAATAAGGTTCGTGGGCTTAGTCCTTGGCCTAGCGCTTATACGTACTATGAAGGCAAATTATTTAAGATATTAGATTCAGAAGTAGTTGATAATAAACAAGATAGGTCATTTGGTGAAGTCATTGAAGCATCTAAGAGCGGAATATTGGTTCAAACCAAAGAAAACTCCCTCCTTTTAAAGCAAGTCCAGTTACAAGGCTCAAAAGAAATGCCTGCACATAGCTTTTGTATAGGTCATAAAATAGAGGTAGGATTTAAATTTAGTAATTTGTAAAATATGTGGTGGCAGGCACCAAACTGTTCACCTTTAGGTGCCTGACCTCACTGTTATTTGCATTATTATTAATAATAGTATATACTCTTTTTAAATTCAATTTGAATTTAAAAATATATTTATATATATTAAAGTAAACGCTTTCCTAAAAGGGGTCTTAACCCCTTTTTTTTATTAAGAATATATTTTATACTTTTAGTGTAAAAGAGTTTGTATAAATAACTGGAGAATTAATGACTTTGGGGATTATCAATAATAAGAATAAATTTATACGTAAGACTATTAGTGTGTTTATAACCTTAGCGTTTTCGTGTAATATTGCTTTGCCTGCTTATGCCCAATCTGCGTTTGCAAATAATCCTATTGTTCTTGGCACAACATTTACTCCAGCTGTGATAAAGGGCTTGAGAGTATCTGTAGACAATCCTTTAAAATTTAATTTTATAGTAGATAGGGGAGGCTTTGAAGGCGCAGAGCTAAAGGGTGAATATACAAAGTTGATAAAATATTTTTTAGCATCGCTTACTACAAAAGAAGATGATATGTGGGTCAATTTAAATCCTCGCGAACAAAATCGTATTATTCCTCAAAGTTTCGGGCAAACAGAAATGGGACGAGATCTCTTATCGCAAGACTATCTTTTAAAACAAATAACATCTTCTTTAATGCATCCAGAAGGTGAGGTTGGTAAGAAATTCTGGGATGAAATATATGCGCAGACTTATCAAAAGTATGGAACAACAGATGTTGATGTTGATACATTAAATAAAGTTTGGATTGTTCCGAATAAATCTGTGGTCTACGAAAATGAAGGTAAGGCCTTTATAGTTGAGGCAAATTTGAAGGTTATGTTAGAGGAAGAATATTTAGATAGTAGGCAGTATACAGTAGGCAATAGGCAACAAAAATCTTTGCCAACTGCCAACAGCCAACTGCCAACTCAAATTATTAAAAATATAATTATTCCTAAGCTCGAGCAAGAAGTAAATAACGGAGAGTATTTTGCTCCATTACGTCAAATCTACCACTCTCTAATATTGGCTGTTTGGTATAAGCAAAAATTAAAAAATGGTATTTTGTCTAAGCTTTATGTAGATAAAGGCAAGATAGCTGGAGTTGATATAGAAGATAAGCAGGAATTTAAGAAAATATATAATAAGTATGTTGAGACGTTTAAAAAGGGTGCTTATAGTTACATAAAGGAAGAGTATGACCCTACCACTCAATCGATTATTCCAAAGAAGTATTTTTCTGGTGGTGCCACGCTTAAGCCGAATTTAGAGATAGTAGATTACATGGACCCTGCTTTACTTGTAGATAAAAAGAATATTGACGATGTTGAGGTTGATTTGGCTATGTTAGGTAAAGATAAAGGCGATATTGAAAAATTAAAGAAATCTTTAAACAAAATAAAAGATGAAGTCAAGGTTCAGATTTTTGAAGATATGGGAATTTTTATTCATGACATAATGAAGGAGATATTTCCGTTACAAATGGTAGAGATATTTTTAGGCACAGCTTTAGTAAACATTAGTGAAAGCGAAGATATTCATGCGCAGATTTCAGATTTAAGAAATTCATTAGACAAAATAATTAATATAACTAATGATGTGCAAACCGCAGTTTTTGAGGCGCTTGAGCAGTACAGTGTTACTGATGAAGATATTGACAATATTAGATTAGGTGGTTCTTTAAAGAATTTTAAAAATGATATGCGCAATAAATTAATAGAATTGACACAAGGTGCGATTAATGAAAAAACTTTAATAGCAGAAGAAGCTCGTGAAAGAATGCAGGAGCTTTTTGATAGAAATCAATCTTTGTTTGATAGTGTATTTAAAATTTTAGATAAACATATAAAAAATTCTAAAATAAGAGAAGACATAGATTTATACCATTTTACATTTTTATTTGATTTTTTAAGAAAGGGGTTAAAAGAAAAAGTTGAATCGTCTTTTTTTGATTTAAATAGTATTGTGTCTTACGCTTTACGAATAGCGAGCAATAAGTTTCATTCGCCTGCCAATATAGAGGTAATTGTTGATTATCCAAAAAATCTTTCTGATATTAATGCAGATAAGGTACAGATTTATAAGGTATTGTTAAACATGTTATATAATGCGTATGAAGAACTTGAAGAGCACAAGGAATTAAAGGGAATTATTAAAATAAGTGTTGAGGAAGATAGAAATGAAAATATTGTCATAAAAATTATTGATTCAGGTAGAGGAATGCCTAAAAAAATAAGAAAAAAAGTTCTTAAAGACTATGGCGCTACAACAAAGAAAGGCGGAAGTGGTATAGGTGTTTTTGGATCAAAACAAAAGATAATCAAGGGCTTGGGAAAATTTAATATTAAAAGTATAGAGGAAACAAAAAACAAAGCAGGAAACACGACCGTTATAATAACAATTCCAAAGGATTACGAAAAAAGAGCAGCAGAATACAAAAGAAGACTTTTTTCGGTTGATAAGATTAGATCAATATTAAGAGTGGCTGAAGGATGGCTTGTTAATTTTAAAGGAAATAAGTTTATTCCAACCATGTTTGCTAAGCGCCAAAAGTCCATTTTTGCTAAAAGACAAGTAATCAAAACAGAAGTTTTGTCAGTCGACAAAATTAAGTTAAGTTTAGAAGAGTTTGGGAAATTGTTTAATAATCTTAATGAAGCCCTTGTCGATAGTGAAGGCGAAGTTGAAGATATAAAAGAGATTATAGAATTGAATTATGAAATAATAACTGAAGAAGCTGGAAACTCTGACGTAGAAGAAAATATCTTATTTGATTTATTTATAAGTTTCTTAAAGAGTATTGGTGATGCAATTAGAAGGGGTATAGACGAAAAACATCTTGATGCGAATATTGTGGCTGTTAAGGAAATACAAGAATACTTAGGTTTAACTTTAAGTGAAAATGATAATGTTTTAAAACAAGATAAGGCTATGATAGTAAATCAAGAAAATGAGCAAGGCGCTATCAAGGCTGCAGATGTTTTTAAGCTTTTTAATGATGTTCAAAAAGAGTTTGCCTCTGTAGAATTTTTAGATAAAGTTGTTAAAGAAATTGTGAAAGAAAATGATAATTTTGTAAAAGAAGCGCAAGAGATATCAAATAAATTAAAGGAATTTATTAGTAGTTACTCAGAGATATTGTTAGATCACAATTTAAATATATTAAACGATTATGCCGAGAAAAATAGCATGACATTTCTAGATGATGAAGCACTTGAGCTTGTAGTTCCAAAACTTACAAGAGAAAGAATTTCGTTTAATATTTTCGCGTATAATGATTATGCTACACACGCAATAGCAACTATAAAAGATAGAATAGAAAATTTTAATGGGTTTGAGGAGGCTATAAAAGATACAGCAAAGAATAAATTTGACACTAAGTTTGAAATAGAAGATATTGCTAAATTTTTGCCATTACTAGAAAAAGGTTTAAGCGGAAGCTTACCATTAGATGATAAAGCTATGATAGCAAAACAAGTTAATGAAAAAAGAGTTGGTGGTATTGATTTGACTAAAGATAGACTTGATTTAGATATTAAATCAGAAAATAGCTTTGATTTTGATATAGATTTAAATGGTGTTAAAGAAGCTGATATTAATGGTTTTATGCCTGTAATTATTCATATTTTACCAATAAATAATCTGCCGCTTTTCTTAGGCTTATCTAAAAAAGATAAAACTACTTCTTAATTATTCTATTGACAAATTCTGTAGTTGTGTATAATACAAGCATTGATTTATTTTACCAAAGAGGGTAAAATTTTAATCATAAAGTTTAATTATTGTAATTATTTAATATGGAGGCAATAAAATGGCAAAATTAGGTATTAATGGATTCGGTAGAATCGGAAGAATGGTTTTAAGACGTGTTTTAGAGCAAGGAGATATTGAAGTTGTTCATATCAATGACTTGACCGACGCAAAGACATTAGCGCATCTTTTAAAATATGATTCTACTCAAGGTAAATTCAATGGAACAGTAGAAGCAAAAGAAAACTCAATTGTTGTAAATGGAAAAGAAATTGAAATTTCAGCGATTAAAGATCCAGCAGAGCTTCCTTGGAAAGCTAAAGGAATTGATGTTGTAATCGAGTCTACTGGCGTTTTTAGAAAAAAAGAACAATGTATGAAACATATCGAAGCAGGTGCTAAGAAAGTTATTCTTACAGTTCCTTCTAAAGATGAAATTGATAATACTATTGTTTTAGGTGTAAATGACGAGGAATTAAAGGTAGAAGATAAAATCGTATCTAATGCATCTTGTACTACAAACTGTTTAGCTCCAATGGTTAAAGTTCTTAATGATAACTTCGGTGTTGTTAAAGGTCTTATGACTACAATCCACTCATATACAAATGATCAAAGTATATTAGATTTTCCACACGTTGATTTAAGACGTGCTCGTTCAGCTGCTGTATCTATGATTCCTACAACAACAGGTGCTGCTGCAGCTGTTGGAAAAGTTATTCCTGCACTTAACGGAAAACTAAACGGAATGGCAGTTAGAGTTCCTACTCCAGACGGATCATTAACTGATTTCGTTGTAGAGCTTGCAAAAGAAGTAACTGTTGAAGAAGTTAACGCTGCTATGAAGGCTGCTGCAGAAGGGCCAATGAAAGGCATTTTAGAGTATTGTGACGAGCCTATCGTATCAATTGATATCGTAGGTAATTCTCATTCTTGTATTTTTGACGCATTAAGCACAATCGTATCAGGTAATTTAGTTAAAGTTATTGGTTGGTATGATAATGAATGGGGATATTCTTGCCGCGTTGTACAACTAGCACAAAAGCTTGTTGCTTAAAAGCAGGGATTAATAAATAGATTGAAAAAGGGGGCTTAAAAAAGCCACCCTTTTTCTTTTTATTGACAGTTTTTGGCTTTTAAGCTATATAAGTTATATGTCTACACAGCTTACAAAATCAGCTTACCAGCAACTTTTAACGGATATATCTTATATTTATCAAGAAGCTAAAGAACGCTCTAACAAAATAGTCGATTCTATACTTACCAAGGCTTATTGGGAAATTGGTAAGAAAATAGTAGAAATTGACCAAGGCGGACAAGAAAGAGCTTCTTATGATAAGCAAATAATAGAAAAACTTTCTGAAGGTCTTACAGAGCGCCTTGGAAAAGGTTTTTCTGTTGAAAATTTAAGAAAAATGAGACGTTTTTATATCTCTTACCCAATTCGGTCGGCGCCGACCGAATTGGATTGGACTAGATATAAAGTGCTTTCTGCCGTAAAAGAAGACTACAAACGCACATATTATGAACGTGAAGCTATAAAGAATGACTGGAGCTCTCGCGATCTTATTCAAGTTATCAAAGCAGATAGGGTGGCTCACGAACCTTTTAGAGAGCACACAGAAAAGCCTCAAGAATTAATGCAAGACCCTAAATTGAAGATGACGAGGGGTGCACTTTACACGTATTCTTTAATTGAATCTGAAATATTGAATAAAAGCGACAAAGCGCCCAAGCTATTGGTAGACTGTGGATTTGGTGTTGCCCGTCACGTTATAGAACATTTTGAAGGCTTTAGTAGCGGTGATATTATAGAGTCTAGAAAATCGAACAAGTTTTTTAAGATAATGCCAAGCTCTTACAGGAAAGACGAACTGTTTACTTACATTGCTTATGTGTCAGATATTATTGATGGAGATACTATTTGGTGTCAGATCGATTTAGGGTTTGGAACTTGGACTAAACAAAAGCTTCGTTTTCGTGGGATTGATGCGTCAGAGATTAATACTCAAAGAGGTGAGCGAGCACGTGAATTTGTAAAGAAAGAATTAAAGTCATTGCCGTTTATTATTGTTAAAACTTATAAAGAAGATAAATATGGCCGCTATTTGGCAGATATATTTTATAGTGATACTTCCGACGACCCAGAGGATGTAGCAACGCACGGAAAATTCTTAAATCAAATTTTAGTTGACGGAAATCTAGCAAAGATCTATAACTATTGATATAAAATGACTTTTATCTTTAGTATTAACTTTTTAACATATGTCGATTAATAATAAATTGTTTTTTAAACATATTAAATAGAGGATATAGACATGGGACGCATTGCTTCTAAAATTAAAAAAGTTGCAACAAGTATGACTAGAAGAAGAACTTTAGTTAAGAAACCACAAGTTACAGATGAGATGATTGCACAAAAGGCTTATGAGCTTTATGAAAGCCGAGGTAGTAATCATGGCGGAGATTTTGATGATTGGGCTGAAGCTAAGAAAATACTAGGCATTTAAAATATATTTAATAAATAAATTTCTTTAAGGCGACAACTTCTTTTTAAAAGAAAATGTCGCCTTTTTGTTTAGGGGTTGCGCCCTTTGGGCGGGCGGGTATGACCCCTTTCTTTTTGGCTTGCTCACCACAGCGATATAGAACTATATTTTATAATATTAATATTTATCTCTTTTTAATATATTTCTTTAAGTCCATTATTAGCAGTAGTTTATATATAATAATCTATATATAAAGCAACCGCTTTCCTAAAAATACCTAAATACCCCCTAAAACCCATATATATATATATTATACTTTTAATGAGCTCTAAGCTTACGTAACGAGTTTTTGAACGAGTGAACGTAAGTTTGTTGAGCGAATTAACCCCGCAAGCGTGAGCGAAACGAACATCGCGGGGTAATATGTACTAATTAAACAAGATCCCTCGCTTACGCTCGGGATAAATTTGTCTCGTAAAATACGAGACTCATTTAAAGGATTAAGGATCAAGTGACTTTAAGGGGCGGCATTATCAAAAGATCACCAATATACAAAGTAATATCAATACTTATCATAGTATCCTTTTCTTTGTCTACTATCACTCCTGTATCTTTTGCTCAACAATCTATACCAGTTCAGTCATTATTAATACCTAACGCTAGTGTAGGTTCAGCTACAATCATAAAAGGTCTTAAGTTATATCCAGAAAATCCTTTAAAGTTTGATTTTATTATTGATCAGGGAGGTATCGAAGGCAAAAGGCAAAAGGTAAAAGGTAAAGGTGAAGAGGAAGCCCTTAGATTTAAAACCGAATCAAAGAAGCTCATTAAGTACTTTTTAGCATCTTTAACAACTAAAGAAAGTGATTTATGGGTTAATTTAAATCCTAAACAGCCGGATAGGATCATACCTGATAAGTTTGGGTCTACTGAAATGGGTCGTGATTTATTGGCTCAAGACTATATCTTAAAACAAATAACAGCTTCTCTAATGCATCCTGAAGGAGAAATGGGTAAGAAGTTTTGGGGCAAGATATATAAACAAGCCTATGAGCAATATGGAATCTCTGATGTAGACACTGATGTATTAAATCGTGTTTGGATAGTGCCTGAAAAGGCAGTAGTGTATGAAGCGGAAGATAGAGCTTTCGTTGTAGAAAGTAGGCTTAAAGTATTGTTGGAAGAAGAGTATCTAGATCCTAGACCCTTGATACTAGATACTAGACAAAAAACAAAACAAAATATACCAGCATCCAGCATACTAGAATCTAGCATCATAAAATCAGTCATCATTCCTGCATTAGAACAAGAGGTAAATGAGGGAGAATCTTTTGCACCGCTTCGCCAGATATACAATTCTCTTATATTGGCCACTTGGTATAAACGAAATCTAAAAGAATCTCTTCTGGGACGCAAATATGTTGATAAAGACAAGGTGATAGGGCTAGAGATACAAGATAAAAGTAGTCAGTCTACAGTTGACAGTAGGCAAAAAATAACAAATAATTTCTTGCCAACTGCCAATCGTCAACTGCAAACTCCAGAAGAAATCTACAACCAATACCTCAAAACTTTTAAAGATGGTGCTTATAACTATATAAAAGAAGAGTATAATCCAGCAACCAAACAAATAATCCCTAAAAAATATTTCTGCGGCGGTAAAGACTTTGCAATGATAAGCAAGGTTCTAAAGACGTTTGATAAAAACATAAATCCTAAGCGTTCTAAATTATTTGGGAAATATCTAGCTGTTACGGCTGCTCTCGTATTAACATCGGTTGTATTTTCAGTTAATGGTCAAGATGTTTCTTCAGTTGAAATTTTTGGTCAAGAAAAGAGATTGGCAAATACGACAGTTATTGTTTCTAAAAAGGATAAAGCTTATTGGATAAAGTTGGCTAAAGAAGATCCATGGAAAATATTGGACAAAATAGGTGAGCTTAAAGATTTTTCTTGGGGAATTGAAATAATGGAAATAGTTACAGAAGAAATTCCATATACAGTAATTTATAATCTCCCTAAGATTATTGAAGTTTTTAGAATAGAAAAAACATTTAATTTAATAGAAATAGCGGCAGAGAATGCCCCAAGCTTAGTGATTCGCAAGGCTCACAATTTTGTTAAAATTTTAGGACAAGAAAAAGCATTTGATTTAATAGAAATAGCGGCAGAGAATGCCCCAGATGTAGCATTTTATAGTCTTCGTAGGCTTATCAAAATATTTGGAAAAGAAAAAGCACTTGGCCTGGCAACAATAGCCTTAGAAAACGATCCAAAATATGCGCATAAAAAACACAATAAACTTTCTCGTTTGTTTAATTTATCTGATGATTTCTTTAAGGAGTTCATCGAGAATAATTTAGATTTATTTTTATCTCCAGGAGTCAATATCTCTAAAATAAAATTGCAGTATAGAATCTTTTTAGAAGATACGCCATTTAAAGAGCCTATTGATATAAGGACAGAGCATATTAATATGTCAGGTGAACAAAAAATTTCTCTTACTGTTGCGGCTATTCGTTTATGTCGTATGTTAGATATTTCATTTCAAAATTTGGACTATTTCAGTGCGGCTGTTGATTGTATTCTTGAGTTAAGAGAGGAATCTGATAAAAATATTATTTTTGGTAAAGAAATTTCTATCATTAATGTTGCAAATATTGAGTCTCGGTTTGATATAAGTGCAATGGAATCATTTGAGACTTCTGCTGGTGCATTATTAGAAAATATTCAATCATTTAAAGAAGGTGTGGATTCTAAAATGGATATGCTCGATGCCATTAAGGCTTCAAAAGGATTGTTGACAATTTTTTATTCAGGTCACGGAGAGAAGGCTTATCTGGATTCATGGTATGGTATTACTTATCAGCGACTTGGAGACGCTCTTATTGCAAGAGGAGATATCGAAAGTGTAAATATATTAAATTTTAGTTGTTTTTCGTATAATTTTATTAAAAATCTTAAAAATTATTTAATAGAAAAAGGTCACTCCATACCTAAGTTTATGTCATCTGAAGCAAATAAAAATGATTTTGGAGTAGGAGGAACTTTATCAGGTTTTCTTGCAGAGATACAAGCGCAAAGGAATAAAAATGGGAGAGCATCAGAGCCTGTTCGCTCATCAGATTTTATTAATGGAGAGACTCCAAATGTATTTGTTTATCAGGACCCAGCATTTTTTTATGGAATTAGGTCTGAAGAGTTTAAAAAGTTTGTAGAAAAACATTTCGGACAGTTATTATTGCATGAGAAATTAATAGAAATATTTAACGAAATAGATTCATTGCCTAGCATTATGATAGAAATAGGAGACGCGGCAAAGCCATTAGAAAACAATCCAGATGTACCACTGCTTGCGTTAGCAGAGACTTTTGAATATAAACTTTCTGACTTGTCTGATGTTGGAGTTAAAGATCAGGCGATGGTGGCTGATGAAAATAATATTTCTCAATTAGTTAGTTATGACTTCTCAAAAGAGGAGTGGTTTAAAAGAGCACATCGTTCAGAATTATATCATAATGTAAAACATTCAGTTCGCACTGGCTTATCTGTATATAATCTAGCAATTGCAAGAAATATGGGAGCCATAGAAGCTGAAGGAGATATATTGGTTTTTTGCGATAGCCGGCTACAACCTGATAAAGATTCGTTGTTAATGTTTCAGCAAGCGATTGAACACGCTGGAGAGATTACAA
>JAVCCJ010000098.1 GCA_030765585.1 Candidatus Zapsychrus exili
GAGCTTTATACGGGCTTTACAGATAATCTGGAAAGACGCATAGGAGAGCATAATAGAGGAGAAGAGCCGTCAACAAGGCCCAGAGTGCCGTTTGAATTGATTTACTTTGAGGGATGTTTAAATAAAAAAGATGCAATAGCAAGAGAGAAGCAGTTGAAAACTGGAAGAGGAAAGAAATATTTAAGAGATAGACTTAGAAATTACAGAGAAAATTTAGAATAGAATGGCGGTACGCCTTTAATTTGCAAGGGGCGTGCCCCGTTCCATTTTTTTAAATTAATTTAAAAAAATGGAACGGGGCGTGGCGCAGTTTGGCTAGCGCGCTTGAATGGGGTTCAGATTCCTACCTTTTTCCTAACCCATTGAAAATACACACAATACAAATTCCCGCAACAACTTAGAGCCATTTTGAACTTTAACCAACTTTAACCAAGTTTAATGAATTATAATATAGACTGGACACTATTTGGACACCATGGGGTGGCGGCCCTCTTTCGATTCCATAGTAGTGATAAAGGGCACGAACACTATTTTGCACAAAAATTGAAATTCTGAGGTATTTGGGGTATACTTTGAGGAACAAGGAGAAAGCTATGAACAAGAAAAAAATTGCCATAATACGAATGATAGGGATTTTTATTATATTACAACAACCTTTTACTTTTATAACACAGATTCCTCACCTAGAAAATGTCATAAAATACCTAGCCTTTCCAATGCTTATTTTGTATTTCTTGCTTGGCATAGGTCTTTTTATGTTAAAAGAGTGGGTTCGTTGGGTGTTTGTAAAAATTCTTATACTGGCCGTTATAATAAAGTTGTTTTTTGCTTCCGTTGTATTTTTTCTAAACGCTTTTGGAAAAGGATTGGGCCCTTTTATACGCGCTGGTTTTGAGATATTTTTTATGGTGCTAAGTCTTCCTTATCGTAATTATGCCTTAGGTTTTATAATCACCTTGTTTTATATCTATTTCTTCACCCGCCCCAAAGTAAAGGAGCAGTTTAAGTAAGGAGGATTTATGGAAGATGCCAGGTTGACTAAGAGAGAGCAAAAATTCCTTAGAAAATATATCGCTAGGAAAAGAATTTATTTGCTATTTAGTATCATTGCTTTTACGGTAGCAATAATATTTTTATATTTTTCTTTCTTAAATGCTCATAGCATAATATCGCGTATGTGGGAAAGCGGTTCTTTATGTTCTTTAGCATGGGGTTTTCTTTTTTTAGGAATAATACAAACAGAGAATATGTATTTTAAGATTATTAGTAAAATTAAATAACATAGTAAAAGAGTAGTTTAGGTAGCGCATCTTATAGGGAGGCATGCTTGATGTTAGGATGGTTTAGAAGGCCTATAGGCCCAGACGATAAATATGAAGATAAAGTTGTAAGGGGGCTTGATAAAATTACAATTGATTGCATGGCTATAATAAATCCTACCTTAGGGATATTTAACATTATAATGGCAGTGTACTATTTGGATTTTTCTGTTAATAAAAGTATTCTTTATACGTCAATTACTATTTGTTTTGCATTGCTGTATACAGTAATTGTCCTTAGAAATGATAGGCCTGTTTGGGGAGGCATAGGAGCATTCTTTAACTTAATTGCTTTAATTGTCTTCATTTTGAAATTTTTTGACCTAATCTGAATCTACCTCATTTATCCCTAAAATACCCCCTAATTCCCCTTCCCAAAGCCCTATTTATATGATATAATCAATATCCAATAGACATAGGAGCAATATAGCCTTACAGGGCTATTTTTATGGGTGGATTATGAGACGGATTGGAAAAGGGTATAGTTTAGCTTTAATATTTATGCTGATAGGGGTGTTTTTGTGGATGGAAACAGGATACGCTTTGTCCAATCTCAGACTTCCTCTAGGGTCTAGTAATATAGATGAGGCTTTTCAACAGCCTCAAAGCGAACAAGCTCTATCTCTAGAAGAAATTAAAGTAAAAGTCTCATATTTGGCAGCCTCTATATCTAAGCAGGTTATCAATGTCAGATTTTGTAAAATGCCTGACTACGTGGATTCAGAATCACTTCATTCTAAATTCAAAGATGACAGAACATATATTAAAGGAATAGATGTTTTTTTAACAACTCAAATAGGACATGTATTGAATGCAACTATGTCTGATAGAGTTCTTATGATAAAGCTTGCTTTTGAAGAAGAAATAATCTCTGATTATGGAGGTGATTATAAAAAACCTATATTAGAACAAGTTATTAAAATATGTGAAGGTTTAGATAGAATTTTACATCTCGATGACGAAGCTTTGACGATAGAATTATTAAAGACTTTAGGGGTAGCTGCGAAGTTTAATGGGGCAGCAGTAGATGGAACAATATTATCTAAGGTATTAAATTTTAACGAGGTCGTTACTAAGTCAAGAGAACTTTTAGAAGTATATAAAAATGAAATCATAAAACCTGACCTTTTTGAAATAGTCAGGCTCTGTGGTGAAAATCCAGAGGAGGTTTTGAAAGACTGGTATGGCCAACCTCACCTTTCTACCGACCAGTTAATACTACAAGCAGAATTGTCTATGCTCCAACAAGATTGGGTTAGATTTAATAAGATTGTGGAGCAGCTAAAGAGCAGAAATGATGTCCATATTGTAACTGTGACTGGCCCAGAAATGAAAAATAAAGAAGTTAATATTGACATCCATTTACTATCCGGAGATACACCAGGAGAACATTTCTTTGAGAGCGACCAAGAAGCTGTTTTTTTAATGCATACCTTGGATAATATTTCTGACCATGTTAAAAATGGAGTTGCTTTAGTAGTAAAACAGACAAAGATTTTAGAAACAGGAGCTAGGTATTCAGAAATATCAATAATTGATAACGGTTCAAGTTTTCCGATATCGATTGAAGAAGCACTTAGGATGGGCGAAAGTCCGATTAAAGAAAATGGTGGACTTGGCTTGCCAGCTGCTATAAACGTTGCAGATTTTTCAGTAATCCATATACCAGGTAGCAGCAGGGCTCAAGGAACATTTTGGGAAAGTGTGAATAAAAAACCTTCTGGAACAACTATCATAGGATATTTCTTTATAGAATTAACAGACAACGTGGAAGATGCAAGGACTATTAAGAACGAAGTAGTCGAGAAAGCCAACCAGTATATAAAATACATCGATGAATTTTCCCAATTCAGCATAACTGACAAATTTCCTTCCGAGGACACACTAACAGGTATTTAAGTCCTGTTGCCCCCCCCCCTAGTCACAATTTCCTGCCCCATTCCAAATTCTAATTGATACTCGATTTATTATTTGTAGCTGATCGCGTACAATTCTGATGGATTATCTGATAGTCTTTAAGAATTTGTAACGGGGCAAGCCCCACAGTTTATGGACTAACTCACCTAATAGGAATACACCCCTCAGTCTACTCTATTTAGCCCCTAAAAACCCCTTCCCAAACCCCTATTTATATGATATAATTACATACATAGGAGCTATATAGCCTTACAGGGCTATTTTTATGGGTGAATTATGAGGAGGATTGAGAAACCCTTTATTCTTGGAATCATATGTTTAGTTATTTTAGCAACCTCTCTATTGTTGTATTCTGTCTATGCTCTACCTGTAAATTTGTCAGATACCCTAAGAGTTCAAATAGATGACTCTGATGATGTTAGAATCCATAAGGTCTATAAAAGGTTAGTTGCAGAAAAGAAAAATTTAAAAATTCTTCTTGTAGGTGATAAGATACATAAGCTAAATAAAATATTGGAAAAGAATGGTCATGAAGTTACGGAGGCTGGGAATTGTCAAAAGGCTCTCGAAATAGTTAAAAAAAGTCCTGAGTTCTTTGATTTGGTGCTTAGCGAAGCCGCGTTCTTTGCAAAGGCAGGCATGGAGTATGACTTTGGGCGGATGGAGTTTAGCTCAAATCTACTGAAAAGTATCCGTAGTGACCCAGATTTGCAGAGTGTACCTTTTCTTTTACAATCAGGCTCTATTGCGCCAGATTTGACAATTACGGCACGAGAACTCAATAGTGATGTTATCCCAGAGATAAAAAATGCCTCTGATGCAGACAGGTTTCTTGAACAGGTCCTTAGATTCTGGCGGAAGAAAATTGCTCAATTGGAAGTAGGTGTTAGCAAGAAGGAAGTATCTTTGGAAAACAGGAAAATTCTGATAGTCCAAGACCGTCCTATTGATGCAAAGATACAAAAAAGAATTTTATTAGGGATGGACGCCAGAGAGGAAAATATTACTATAGCAGCGGACTATAATAGTGCAAAAGAAGCACTGGCCAACAGTGCCTTTGATTTAATTTTATTGGATATGGGGTTCCCCATGGAAGCAGGAGATGGCGCATACACATGGGCTGGTATTACTTTTATGGAACATATGGTATCCAAAGGCTTGATAATACCCATTATGGTATATTCGAACAAAGTAAATAAGTTAGAAACATTATTAGCTAATATAAGCAAGACTCAACATAAAGAATTATTTAAAATAAAAAATAATATACATGAATTTACAACGGTTTTTATTCCTGGAGCCGACCGAACTGTTCATGCTAAAGCAATTCATTCTCTTTTAAGATATAATGATGCAAAGTTGTTAGAATTAGATGCTTTTGATAATAGAGATTTATTTTCAGGTTCATAATTCTCTTTTTAATCTATCCTCGCCACCCCAGTCACAATTTCCTGCCCCATTCCAAATTCTAATCGATACTCAATTTATTGTTTGTAGCTAATTGCGTACAATTCTGATATATCATTTGACGATCTTTAAGAATTTGGAACGGGGCAAGCCCCACAGTCTATGGACTAACTCACCTAATCTCTCTATCATAATACCATGTCTAGTAACTACGATGACCTTGTCTTCTTCTGGAAGGGTAAGTACAAGATAATAGATGTCCTATTTAGGTACACCCTACTTGTTGTAACACCCACCTCTTGATATAATTTGAATCCTTCCCATATGTATGGTATAATTCCTAGTTAGAATTTATGTATTATGTGTATGCTCTTAAGAGCATGAAGGATAACGAGCTTTATACGGGCTTTACAGATAATCTGGAAAGACGCATAGGAGAGCATAATAGAGGAGAAGAGCCGTCAACAAGGCCCAGAGTGCCGTTTGAATTGATTTACTTTGAGGGATGTTTAAATAAAA
>JAVCCJ010000118.1 GCA_030765585.1 Candidatus Zapsychrus exili
CAAAACCATTAACTTTAAAAACCTCAAGCTTCTGCCACGTATCTTTATCTACAAATCTACTTGGCTAAGATTGTTCTCCTTCTGAAACCTTGCTATCATATCTCTAGTCTTAAGACCTAAAACCCCATCGATTGTCCCAGGATCATAGCCATACAATTTAAGCAAAGTCTGTATTTCGACAACATTGTAGTTTATGTCTACAAGATTGACCTCACCTACTATTTCTTTTTCTTCTGCACCTCTTTTGTCTAGAATACCATACAAAACATCGCACCCACAGAGAAGGAACACAAAAACAACGCATAAAGAAATCTTTACCAAAATATTAAGATTATTTTTTTGCCTACTAGGAAAGTTTCGCATTACAGAAAATCTAAATTTTATATAATTTATGTATTTCCCCTACGATGTAACAATTCTTTTCTGATTCTAGACATTGCTTCGCGATAGCGAATAATGCCAACCAATTCTTTGGTATGTTTATCTTTTAAGACGGGGAGAAAATCAATTTCATTGCACTTAAATACTTCAATAGCTTCTTTTAAAGGCCTATCTATTGTAACATAAAAATTAGCTGGAACAGCTATGTCTCTAGGTAATATGAGAGAATCTAGCCCCATTTCTTTTTCCATTAAAACAGCTCTTAAATCTCCTACAGAAATGCTTCCAAGCAATTTGCCTTTATCATCTACCACACAAAAATCATCTAATTCACTTTTTTTAATTATATCAACCATCGTATTAAGATGCATATCTTCTCTAATTATTGGGATATCTTCTTCAACTATATCCTTCACTTTAAAGGACTCAATAATATCTTCTTCTGTAACATCTCGTCCTACCTCGCCTGCCTTAGATGCTGCGACTCTTACACAATAAGGGCCAATAAGCTGAAACAAAAATGTTGTTGCAACTGCAATATTGACTATTGTTAAACCAATTTGGCCAGCCTCATCTGAAACATGGCTTAAATTATGGCTTATAGAGATTGCCATTCCAATTGCAACCCCTGCCTGAGAAAACAAACCAAAACCTAGGTATTTTGTAACCTCTTTTTTTGCCCCTCCAATGATTCCACCTAAAAAAGACCCCCCTACTTTACCAAATGCTCTGGATAGCACATAAACAACTAGAATAAGCGCGCCTCCGGTTTTTAATATCATCTGAGCATCAAGTCTAGCACCGACAAGCGCAAAGAAAATAATAAAAATTGGTACACTAAACTTTTTTATACTTTCAAATATATCTTTGCTTTCTTGCGAACCAATATTGGCAAGTGTAACACCAGAAATCATGGTAGCTAAGATAAGATCTATCTTTAAATAAGTAGCTACCCCAACTATTACAGTTAAGATGCCCAAAGAATATGGTAATGTTCTTGTCTTGTTTTTAGCAAATCGCTTCAATGCATAAAAACAAGTCCCTCCGATGATTCCGACAAATCCGCTAAGCCCTAATTCATAAAAAACATGCGCTAAATGTCCAAAAGAAAAATGTCCCTGCGAAATAAGCATTTTCGCAAATATTACAGCAAAGGCATAAATAACTAAAGCTAACATATCATCTAATGCAACAATTGCTAAAAGTGATGATGTCATTGGCCCTCTTGACTTGCTTTCCCAAAGAACATCTGATGTTGCGGCAGGATCTGTCGCTGTTGCAATAGCACCTAGCAATATTGCTAAATATAATTTGCCTGTAACTAAATATATGGCGAACGCAACAAAAAGAAAGGTTGATATACCCTGCGCAAAAAGAATCGAGTATATACTTTTACCGCGGCTTTTAAAAAGGTCTAATTTAAGTTCGGCTCCCAGCATAAAACCTATCATACCTAAAACCAAATTAGTTAAAGGAGATAGCGTATCTATTAAATCAGGTGTCCAAAGTTTAAATCCTGATTGACCCAAAATAAGCCCAGCTACTATATACCCAGTAACTTGAGGTATTTTAAATCTCTGAGTAAGCTTGCCACATAAGGTTCCAGTTAAAACTGTTAAACCTAACAAAAATAAAATATTCATAACTTTAACTCTTTCAAAAAACAGTTAAGGACACATCCTAAATCGTCTGTGTCCCTAACTGTTTAAATATATTTTTTAAACTATATTTCTATGCGCCTACTTTGATCAATTCCTCTGCTAGAAGCCAATCAAACGTCTCGTCTGCTGCTTCTTTTGCTCTTAACTCAAAAAGCTCTCCTGCTTTTTGCTTAATCAAGTTTGCACTTGCCAAAACTCTTTTCTTTGGCTTTTTAATTTCCGCATTAACAAGCTTTTCTGCAATAGCCCAGTCGAAGAGATCATCGCCATGTCTAAAACCTCTTTTTTCAAATACTTGATAAGCTTTCTCTTGAATCTTTACTGTCAAATCTACAGAATCCAATAAAACTTTATTAGATGCTTTCTTCACAGCAGTTGTTGTTTTCTTTGCAGTAATAATTGCTTTTTTCGCAGTAGTTGCTATTCTTTTTGCAACAGCTTTTTTAGGAGCCATTGCAGTCTTTATATACGATTTAGCTGCTACTAATTTTCTTTTTTTTACACCTGTAGTAGTTTTCTTAGTCGTTGAAGCCATTTTAAACTCTCCCTAAATTGAAAAATATTATTATGTTTATTTTATACTATTAAAATACAGATAAATGTTAACATTTATCTTAAGAAAATCAAGAAAATTATACCTTAACCTCTATTATACTGGCGTGTTAAATTCTGAAATTTTTTAACAGTAGTTGACTTTAATTGGTCAAAAGAAAATCTCCAAGACCAATTTCCCTTTATCGTTGATGGCTTATTCATTCTTGCCTCTACTCCAAATCCTAAAATATCCTGCAGAGGAAATATCGCAACATTTGATATAGACTTCATACCCATCTCAATAAATGCCCAATTTACATTCTCTTTTGTTACAGTTTTACCCACAATTCTAAATAGTTGCGCCCTGGATGTTTTTTTAGATTCTTTTTCAAACCAACCTCTAACAGTATTATTATCATGCGTTCCTGTATAAATTATATTATTCTTTAAATGATTATGAAGAGCGTTTCTATTCTTTTTATAAATACCTTTAAAAGCAAAAATAAGCAAACGCATCCCAGGAAAGCCAAAATAATCCATTAAATCCCGCACATCTTGAGTTATCACGCCTAAGTCTTCTGCTATGACCGGAAAATCCCCAAAATACTTGACCATATGTTCAAAAAAATCTTTACTAGGGCCTTTAGCCCATTTGCCATACATAGCTGTTTTTGCTCGTCTAGGAACCTGCCAATAATCTTGATATCCTCTGAAATGATCAAGTCGCACCTGATCATATTCTTCAAAGCTTTTCTTTAAACGCTCCTTCCACCAACCATAACCTTGTCTTTTTAAAGCCTTCCAATCATAAACAGGATTACCCCACAATTGTCCTGTTTTACTAAAATAATCTGGCGGAACGCCCGAAACAAAAAGAGGTTTTTTATTTTTATCAAGCTGGAATACTTTTGAATGCGCCCAAACATCAACACTATTAAAAGTCACATATATCGGAATATCACCTATGATTTTTATTTTTCTATCATTGCAATATTTCTTAAGTGCTATCCATTGTTTGAAAAACAAATACTGATAAATGTTTTCTATCAATATCTCATCACAAAGTTCTATATTTAATTTCTTAAGTTCCTTTTGATCTCTATCTCTTATTTTCTTAGGCCATTTATCCCATTCGGCATTATTGAAATGTTTTTTAGAAACCATAAACAAAGCATAATCATTTAACCAATATTTATTATTCTTACAAAAACTTTTAAAATCTTTGCTTAAACGTATTTCTTCGCTATGTTTTTGACAAACCTTATAAAGAACGCTATATTTAAAATCTGATACTCTTCTATACTCAACTTTGTCTTTAGAGAACTCTTTAAATCTTGGTATATCACTTTTTTTAAGTAACCCTTCTTTGATAAGAATATCAAAGCTTACCAACAGTGGATTACCCGCAAAAGCAGCACTACTGCTATAAGGGGAGTTACTTAATCCTGGTTCCGTCGGATTAAGAGGAAGTATTTGCCAAAATCTTTGTTTTGTCGCAACCAAGAAATCTACAAACTTATACGCTACAGATCCTAAATCACCAATACCATAAATAGATGGCAAGGATGTTACATGAAGAAGTACTCCGCTGCTTCGTTTTTTCATGGAGTTTTTACCTTTAAGTGGTTTCCAAGAAGATCAAAATGTTTTACCCATTCTTCTGCTTTTTTATCACCTGAATCTGCTTTAATTTTTATTTTAGCATACTGTTTGCTAGCTATTGAAAAGTAAGTATTCTGGGCTTTCCAAAGATCAGGTTTTAAATCAAGAGGCTCAAGTACTTTAAGCAATGCTGCTGCTGTCTCTATTATCTTCAATGACTCTGGCTTGGTAACCAAGCCCTCTACAAGCCTATTTATCTTTTTTAAAACAATAAAACCTATTGTGGTTTTATCAAGCTCTAAAGACCACTCTTTTGCCTCTAAAACCAACTGCTCTAGTTTTTCAAAATTAATAATATCTCGACCTATAGTTTGAAGAAGGTCAGCATTTAACATAACAACTATCGTGTTAGATAACACCTTAGGCAATGGTATGTGTAGCTGCTTGATAACCTGAATAATGGGAGAATGATACTCGTTTATTTTTCTTAAACTGCTTTCTACTTCTTCTAAAGTTGACGAAAGTATCTTGTAAAGAATTGTACTTTGCTCGTCCTTAAAAAGATGCCATAAAGAATAGTGTCCCGTATCAAAACTCTTTTCAATCAATTGCATCGTCTTTGTAATATCTCTTTTATTAAACGCATCATAAATCGCACGACGCTTATTTTCAAACTCATTATCGTCTGTATGAAAGCTCACACCCGCGCTTATATTATGATCGCCTAAATGAAGGGCCGTAAAATTAATAACGTCCTCGTTCCATGTAACGTCTGAGCGTATTTTTGTAATACCTGAAACAATTTTATGTTTTCCTGATTCCTGCGTATCAAACGAATCACGATTTATCGTGTAACAAAAAACATTAGTTTGGTCTTCATAGTCTTGAAATAAAGAAGATATTGCATAATGAACTCCAACCCTTAAAAGATCCGTCATGGCAGGCTTAACACATTTTTCATAAACAATAGCACCATTTAAATACTCAGGATGATTACCAGGAACTTTTTGCAACATTTTTACAAACTTCTCTTCTAAATCAATACCCGAAACCTCTTTAGTAAGCTGAATTACGCGTGCAGCATATTGAATAATTTGTACCGTCTCTATTCCTGATACATCGTCAAAAAACCATCCACAACTAGTATACATAAACATTGCATGTCTTTGTGCCTCAAGAAGGCTTAAAACTTTTATCTTATTTTCCTTAGAAAGATCTTTTGCAACTCTATTTTCCAAGAAATATTCTACATTCTCAACCGACCTATTTAAAATAACCTCAATATACTCATTTCTAAGCTTCCACGGATTATCAATAATACCTTTAAGCTCTTTCTCAAAAATAAAAGAAGCCTCATTTCTTAAAACATCTAAAGAAGCTCTTAGTGGTTCACGCCACTTTTGATGCCAGTCACCTTTACCTCCAGAATTACAACCACAGTCTGAACGCCATCTTTCTATGCCGTGACAACAGCTCCAAGATGAATTTTCTACTATTTCAACTTCATGCGTAGGAGGAAATTTTTCTAAAAACTCTCCATATACAGTTATCTTTGCTAGATTATTTTCTTCAATATGAAAATAACAATATGTAAGCGCCATATCACCATGATGCTGATGATGTCCGTATGTTTCACCGTCAGTTGCTATATGTGCAAGTCTAGGTTCGTCGTCTTCTAAAGGAAAAACCCCAGCAAGCCTTTTAGCAAGATTGATTCCATTCTTAAGCAAATCTCCAAATGCTATTTCCTGCGATATTGGTCCGTCATAGAAAAATATATTTATCTCAGCTCCAGAAGGCAGTTTGCAAAGATAAGGCTTTAATGGATTGATTTTAGCTCCCTGAACATCGTCCCATATTTTCTCACCTTTTTTTCTAACACACTTTGCTTGATGAGGAGCTAATATAACAAATTTAATTTCATGTTTTACTAGCACTTCTAAGGTCTTGTTGTCAACCGCTGTTTCTGCAAGCCACATTCCTTCAGGCTTTCTTCTGAAACGATGTTCAAAATCTCGAATTCCCCAAAGTACTTGCGTCTCTTTGTCCTTCTCGTTTGCAAGCGGCATTATCATATGATTATAAACTTGTGCAATTGCTGAGCCATGACCTGAAAAGTTTTGCTGACTCATTTCGTCCGCCTTTAAAATACTCTTATAAACTTCTGGCTCGCGACGCTCTAGCCACGAAAGAAGAGTCGGCCCAAAATTAAAACTCATTTTAGAATAATTATTTATAATGTCTTCTATTTCTAATTCTGGATTAAGAATTCTACTTGCTGTGTTCGGAG
Organism: Candidatus Zapsychrus exili; assembly: GCA_030765585.1. Taxonomy (GTDB): domain Bacteria; phylum Omnitrophota; class Gorgyraeia; order Zapsychrales; family Zapsychraceae; genus Zapsychrus; species Zapsychrus exili. The sequence continues at coordinate 6,469 of JAVCCJ010000118.1, forward strand.
CATAGCACTCGTCGGTAATTCTTTCGTTCCAATCGTGGTAAGGGTAGGCAGAGTCCTGAAGCTCAACTTCTTCAAGCCAAGGATTCTCTCTCGGAGGTTGATAAAAATGGCTGTGTATGCAAATGTATCTATTCATTGGATGCCGAGCCTTATCTAAGTTGTTATTGTGCGCTTTCATTGCGCGTCCCGTATTGTGCATTAATTCAAGAACACAAATTACACTTTGTATCTTCTGATCAAATAACTACTCTTCGTTTTCGTTCTTTAAGAAAATAATTCCCAAAGGTGGCAATGTTATCGACGCTGAATAATACTTTCCGTGATACGGGATTGGCCCTGCTTCAACTTCTCCGAAATTTCCAACTCCACCTCCACCGTACACTTCTGCGTCGCTATTTAACATTTCTTTCCAAACTCCACCAAATGGCAAACCTACTCTGTAATTATGTCTTGGCACTGGCGTAAAGTTACAAGCAACGACAATATTTTCTTTTGTCTTGCCGTTCTTTCTCATAAAAATCATAACGCTATTCTGCCAATCGCAACAATCAATCCACTCAAAACCATTTTGACTAAAGTCATCATGATATAGCGCCGGATGAGCTTTATAGAGCTCATTTAAATCTTTGACCCATTTATGAAGATTTTGATGACGATCGTGATCTAATAGATGCCAATCAATGCTACTTTCATGATTCCATTCTGACCATTGTCCAAACTCTGTTCCCATAAAGTTAAGCTTTTTACCAGGATGTCCGTACATATATCCAAACAAAAGTCTCATATTTGCAAACTTTTGCCAATCGTCCCCTGGCATCTTACTAAGTAAGGAACATTTTCCATGCACAACCTCGTCGTGCGAAATAGCCAACATAAAATTTTCATGAAATGCATAAAGCAAACTAAATGTTAAATCGTTTTGATGATACTTGCGATATATTGGATCTTTTGCAAAATATTTTAAAGTATCATGCATCCATCCCATATTCCATTTCATACCAAAGCCAAGCCCACCTAAATATGTAGGACGAGAAACTTGTGGCCATGAAGTAGACTCCTCAGCAATTGTCTGAGTATCAGGATAGTTTTCATAAACCGCCTCATTAAACCTTCTTAAAAAATGAACCGCTTCTATATTCTCGCGTCCACCATATTGATTTGGAACCCACTCCCCTTCATTTCTGGAATAATCCAAATAAAGCATAGATGCAACACCGTCAACGCGAAGACCATCAATATGATATTTATCAAGCCAAAATAATGCACTACTTATCAGGAAGCTTATAACCTCATGTCTACCATAATTAAATATGCTACTTTTCCAATCAGGATGATAACCTTGCTTTTCGTCAGAATGTTCATAAAGACATGTTCCGTCAAAGCAATTTAGACCATGACCATCATTCGGAAAATGAGATGGTACCCAATCAAGAATAACTCCGATATCAGCCTGATGAAGCTTGTCTATTAAATACATGAGCTCTTCTGGATTGCCATAAAGACTTGCTGGCGAAAAATATCCGTCTAATTGATATCCCCAAGATCCTGAAAATGGATGAGACATAACAGGCATAAACTCGACATGCGTATATCCCATATGAGTTACATACTCAACAAGCGTATCTGCTGTTTCTTTATATGTCAGAGCTCTACAACCGTCTTCAACTCCTCTTTTCCAAGAACCTAAATGCATTTCATAAACAGACATTGGTTTATCCAAAGCATTATGCTCACGACGCTTTTGCATCCACTCTTGATCTCCCCACTTATGTTGCAAATTCCACACAATAGAAGCTGTACGAGGCGGAACCTCTGCATGAAAACCAAATGGATCTTTTTTCTCTAATCTTTGATGATTATCTCGTGTAATAATTGAATATTTATAAAGCGCGCCATGGCCTATACCAGGAACAAAACCTTCCCATATGCCCGAACTATCCCAACGAGAATGAAGCATATTTGAATCCGCATTCCAATAGTTGAAATCTCCGATAACAGATACCGACTCCGCGTTTGGAGCCCAAACAGCGAAATGAGTTCCCTTGATTCCATCTACCGTAGTAACATGCGCGCCCATCTTTTCATAAAGCTTAAAATGGCTTCCCTCTTTAAAAAGAAAAATATCATGATCACTTAAAAAACGATGCTTGTGATCAAAATAATACTCATTCTCCTCTGTTAAATCAAAGGAATGCTCTCTTTTAAAAGCAGTTAAATCTTGTTCTGTAACTCTTTTCTTAGGAGCTGTTTTAAGAAACCGCTCTGTCATTTTCTTGTTTATCATCTTTACTTGTTCCTTTTGCTTTTTAACTTTTACCTTTTAATTTTACCTTTTTATTTTGATGCACCTATCTTAAAAATATGTGCTGGCACAACAAACGGATTAAGCTCTATATAATTATGTTGGCCATACCAATAAAATTTATCCTTAGTTATCAAATCTTGCACTTCATAGCAACTATCTTTAGGCAATTCGATTTTATTTAATGGGATAGATACCCAGGCCGAGTGAGTATGATAAGGATCCAAATTAACCGCGACAACAACAATGTTCTTAAGATCATCAGTCTTCTTTAAGAAACATAAAATGTTCTCATTACTCGTCGTGCACATTGTTATATTATTCGTATACTGAAACGCTGCATTTTCTTTTCGTATTTTATTAATAAGTTTAATAAAATCTTTTAAATTGCCTTCCTTGTTCCAATCCCATGCCTTTATCTCGTATTTCTCAGAGTCAACATATTCTTCCTTGTCCGGCATTGGCTCAGAAGCGCAAAGCTCGAAAGCTGGTCCATAAATTCCATAATTGGAAGATAACGTCGCCGCTAACACAAGCCTCATAATAAAAGCCTGGCGTCCACCATGCGCTAATGGACTTGTTAGAATATCAGGAGTATTTGGCCAGAAATTTGGTCTATAGAATTCTCTCGCTTCTGTTCTTGTAAGCTCTTTCATATACGTCATAAAATCATGTTTATTTTCTCTCCATGTAAAATATGTATAAGATTGATTAAACCCTATTTTAGCCAAACGATACATCATAGTAGGATGCGTAAACGCCTCTGCTAAAAATAGAACTTCAAGATATTCTGCTCTTATGTCTTTTATTAACCATTCCCAAAATTCAAGCGGCTTAGTGTGAGGATTATCAACCCTGAATATATTAATCCCCTGTTCTATCCAGTACACAACAACACTTTTTAATTCTTCACGCAAATTAAGATAGTCAGGAGTTTCAAAATTTATAGGATATATATCTTCATATTTCTTAGGAGGATTTTCTGCATATCTAATTTCCTTCTCAGCATCATACTTAAACCAATCAGGATGCTCTTTAACGTACGGATGATCAGGAGAACATTGAAGCGCCAAATCAAGCGCCACTTCAATGCCCAACTTATTTGCTTTTTTTACAAAAACTTGAAAATCTTTTAATGTTCCTAAACGAGAGTCAATTGCTTTATGACCACCTTCCTCGCTTCCAATAGCCCAGGGACTACCCGGATCAGAATCAGCTGCCACAACAGCATTATTTTTACCTTTTCTATTTATTTTTCCTATTGGATGAATCGGCGGTAAATATACAACATCAAACCCCATTTTAGCTATTTCAGGAAGGATTCTTTGACAATCATAAAAAGTACCATACTCGCCTGGTCGCTTGCCCCATGATCTTGGAAAGAATTCATACCACGAACTAAAAAGTGCTTTATTTCTATCAACTTTCACCTCAAGCTCTTTATCATAAAGCGTAAGCATTTTTTTATTAGGATATTTTTTTACTATGTCAGTCAACTCATCGCTTAATGCAATTTTCACACATTCTTCAATATTTTTATGCGCCCTTAGCTTACTTGCCCACTTGGCAAGTTTATCATCAAGCTCAACTTTACCTGTTTTAATAGTTTCATCAAGAAGATTTGCCCCATCCTTTAAATCAGTTCTTATATTTTTATCAGCATCAAATTTCTTCAATATTTTGTCTTTCCAAGCGCTAAAGTCATCAAGCCAAGCCTCAACGGTATATATATAGTCTTCTTCTTTTTCTATTAAAAAATTAGCTTGCCAATAGTGACCAGAATGTGGTTCCATATATATTTCAGTAAATTCCTTTTTACTACGACATTTGTACATAAGCTTAACAGCGATTTCATCTTGGCCATCAACAAATGCATGCACTCTTACTATAACTCGTTCTCCCACAACACGTTTTATAGGAAAAAGTCCACAGTCTATTTGAGGTTTTATGTGTTCAATTATGATTCTAGATTTTAATGCCATGGATGAATACCTAACTTATGGAGCCGAGTTTTTTAGGCGAACATCAAGTTAGCCTGTATGAATTTACATCTGCGAAGCTGCGGCCCAGCAAAGAAACAGATGTACCTCTGTTTCTTTATATAAGTATTATTATAATTAAATTATATAAGATACAGTTTCTTTGATTAATATTAGTATATTAATACTAATTGTGACCTTTATTAATATAATAAATAGCGAAAAAAAGCAACAACTTTTTTCGTAAGACGAATAAAAGCAATAAGTTAGGGTTTAGAGTGAAAAGTGTGGTGGGATATAGACTTAAGGATTAAGAAACGGCAACCGCTTCATATTGTCCCTGTGTGACAAGGTTAAGTGCTTGGCGCTTACCCACACTAATAATTAAACAAATCCTTCTGTATATATTTATCTTCTTTGATAACAGCGTTTAAAGCGCGGGTGACTTTACCCTTAATATTATATGTAATACGTCGACCCTTACGTGCCTTTTGTACTTGCTTGTGTGTTAGCTGCTCGGTTGATGCCTCAACCAAATCGTCATTCTTAAGTTCGAGTTTGATTAAAATTTCATCAAGTGGTTGAGTATCAAAATTGTTTTGCATAAATTACCTTTGATAAAATTTCAGGTGTTCAATTAAAGATCAGACTTAAAAATTCTTACTCTTTTTCTACTACCTCTATCTGTATCTCATTAGAGGTGAGCACACCTGTCCAGACTTCAGGTGCATTATCAGCTAAAGAAGAATTAATTGGCATCTGATAATGACATATTATATAAAATTTACCTGGGCTTTTTAGTACGACAGGCATTTGAGATAACGTTTTAGTATTAAATCTTAAAATTAAATCATCAAAGGACTTTAAAAAGCTCCCTCTTAATTGATGCACATAAATGCCCCCGGCTGGTATTGTGGGTTTGTACTGAGGTGCAAAATCTACCAAGACTGTTTTACTTAAAAGCTTTTTACCTTCACTATCTTTAAAAGTCAACATACCCTGCAACAACATATCTTCTCTAAAATATATAAAAACATCTTTATCCAAAAAACTTTGCCATGTAAGCGCTAAGGATACCTCTTCTCCTACGCTGTATATTTCTTTATCAGATTCAATTGTATGGGTTAAGACATCAGCTTCTGCATAAGATG
>JAVCCJ010000017.1 GCA_030765585.1 Candidatus Zapsychrus exili
CAAGGAATCAAAAACTGTGCTAAAACCACTTCCAAAGAATAATCGCAATAAAGGTACTTCCTTAAATATTAAAAGGAGTAAAACTCCTAAACCAGCGGCAAAACCACAAATGAGTATGGAACATACACTCGCATTTTTGGACGCCGATGGTTATATCCCTGGAGACCACTTCTCCGTGGCAAGATTTCGCAGTTTATTACATCAATTATCTTCTACCTATAATGCAGATAAGGATCGAATTGGAAATGCTACTGTTGCGATACAAAATCAATTAAAAAAGAAAGGGATACATGTAACCCTTTTGAATATACTGGAAGGAATGAATAGAATTTATACAACCGGCAAGGCAAATCAAACATACGAAGAATGCGGGGCAGCATATATAATTCTAAGGGATAAGGGGCATTCCCATAGGGAAACTATTAATACGCTTAAAGCATTCCTTAACAGGTAGTTGGATAGATGACCCTTTTCCATTACTTTTCTCCCTTAAGGCCTGATTTTATTAGTTTTATTGGTTCCATTTTGGCTCCTTCCTAAAAACGCTTGAGGGGGGGGGTACGATTTCCCGATTATTGACTATAAGCTATTGATTTAATAACAATTTAAATTGTAACATAATTTTAATAATTATTTGTTTCAAGCCACAGGCAATTCTCACCACATGCCTTGCATTATTTATTTCCCTTATTGCTGAAAAAGTTAGAACAATATGTTATGTAATGTTTCAGACGTGCTGGAGGCAATCTGCAATCTTTAAAAGATAGCCAAAAAATAAGATCCTATATAATATATAAGCTAGGTAATATTAAAAGGTATAAGTGTGGAGATGATCTTCCCAATCATAGCATTAATATGTTTAGTGGGAATGATAGTATTCGCCCTCTTATGGTATGAGAGGTCCCGTTCTTACAATGATATTTACACAAAATACCAAGATATTATTGATATAAACAGTGAAATCAAAAAACTGAATGCCAAGCATCAAGAGATGCAAGATTCTTATAAGACTAAAAAAGAAGAATTTACACAACAGGAGCTTCAACTAAAATCTAAATACCGGGAGAAAATGAAGCATTATGATAAACTTCTCCTTGAGATTAGCATTGTTGAGGAAAACATTGAGATGAAGTCTTTCGGTGCTTATGAACCGCACTTTGATTTTGATACTTCAGAGGAATATAAACAGGAAGTTATCAAAGTTCGAAATAGACAGAAAAAGTTAATAAGAGAAAAACAAGCTGCCCTATGTAAAATCGAATGGGAGGTAGGTGGAAGTAAAGCAGAAGGAAACAAGATGATCATACGAAATATTAAACTCATACTTAGAGCATTTAACAATGAATGTGACTCAGCTATATTAAAAGTGAGGTGGAATAATGTTCTTAAAATGGAGGAACGTATAAAAAGGGCATTTGATGCAATAAATATTCTCGGGGAATCGAACCAAATACATATTACTAGTAGCTATTTGCAATTAAAATTAGACGAGCTTCATCTTGCCCACGAACAGCAGGAAAAACTTTATGATGAAAAAGAAGAACAGAAAAGAATTCGAGAGCAAATGCGGGAAGAAGTAAAGGTAAAAAGAGATATCGAAAAAGCACAACAGGATGCATTGGCCGAAGAACAACGATATGAAAATGCCTTAGGAAAAGCAAAAGCCGAATTAGCTCAAGCTCATGGAGACAAAGTTCTTCAATTAAAGGCTCAAATGGAAAAATTGCAAATAAAACTGCAAGAAGCGCATGAGCTAAAAGAAAGGGCTATTTCAAGGGCTCAATTGACAAAATCGGGACACGTATATGTTATTTCCAATATAGGTTCGTTTGGATCAAAAATATTAAAAATTGGAATGACTCGTAGACTGGAACCATTGGATCGTGTCAAAGAGTTGGGAGATGCATCAGTCCCATTTAGTTTTGATGTTCATGCGATGATTTACTCGGAAAATGCTCCTAAATTAGAAAGCAAATTGCATAAAATATTCAATAGAAGAAGATTAAACTTAATCAATCAAAGAAAGGAATTCTTTTATGCAACCCTGGATGAGATCGAAAGAATCGTGAAACAGAACAAAGGAGAGATCGAATTTACAAAAATAGCCGAAGCAAAAGAATATAGGGAAACATTGGCGATACGTGAAAAAGCAAAATTGCAGAAGCAACAACAATCTCCTCAAAAAATCCCAGCTGCAATTTAAAGACTAACAGTCGTATTCAGTCGGCACGTAACACGGAAGCTTCTTGAGTGTTTTTCGATGGGAAAATCAATTTTATGTTTCAGTTTCAGTTGATGCTACGGGCGGCTGATACAAATGTTTGACCAAAAGTTTCAATTACGGCTATGAATCTTCAATTTTTATACACTCTCATAGAGTTATGATTGCCTTATGCTATATGCAGTAATTTTCGTGTATGCCTTCGTGTATTTTTATTTGCAAAATGGTAACAAAATACACAAAAACTACACAAATTCAACAGTGGCATTATGCAGGAAACGGCCCAATGTAGCGCCTTTCGGGCATTTGCAGAGATTCATAAAAAGTGTGTCATCAGCCTTTCACGCCGGCAACAGGGGTTCGAATCCCCTTGGGGACGCCATAATAATATCAAGGAGTTATCCGCTTTTAGGATCAACTCCTTTTTTGTTTCGTGTATGGTCTTCGTGTATTTTTATTTCAGAAAGCAGATTCATCGTGGCTTTCATGTCTGAGTCTATGTTGTAAACATACTTCTCTGTTGTTCTCAAAGAACCATGCCCAAGTATGAATTGAATCTTCTTCAAACTGACTTTATGTGTGTCTGCTAAAATGGATGCAACAAATCTCCTTAACGAATGAAAACCAAATGGCTTTACTCCTGCCCTCTTACATAGACCTTTCATGAAAAGTCTACGTGCTGTATATGGTTTTCCATAATACGGCCCAGGTTGATCAACAACGAATACATACGGACTGTTTTTAAAAGTTCTGTTTTTCCACCACCATGAAAGTGAATCATACAACTCATCTGACATATCGAGCCAATGG
>JAVCCJ010000114.1 GCA_030765585.1 Candidatus Zapsychrus exili
CAAGATAAATTAGAAGAAATCATAAAACAAAAGAGTCGCAAAGTTAATATTTATAACATAGAGTTAATAAACTTTGAGTTTCCTTTCTTCACTATCAATACTACCGTTTCAAAGGGTACCTACATTCGTAGCCTTGCAAACGATATAGCCCAAATATTAAATAGCTGCGCAACTACATATGAACTAGAAAGAACAAGCATTGGACCCTTTAATGTTCAAAACTCTATAAAATTAACAGATTTAAAATCTATTCAAGACATTCAAGAAGCTTTAATCCCTATAGAAAAGGCAATGAACTTATTATCGCAACCCTCTTGAATCTTTCGTTTTTCATTGTAAAATCACTAAACAGAACCTGTCACATTAGAAGTAAAATAATTTCTTAAATAATAAAAAAGCGGGACCCATAATTGAGTCCCGCTTTTTTATTTGTTTTAAAACTTCTCCTTATCTTCTTCTTCCTCCACTAGATCTTTTTGGAACATCTAAAGCGCCCCAATCTTCTTCTCTAAACTCTGATCTTCGTGACTTTGCTTTTATTTTTGCTGGAGCTGGTTTAGCTTTTTTAGCTGCCGCTGCAACTTTTTGTGCCGCTGTTTTTGCTGCTGGTTTTGTTGCTGGTTTTACAACTGTTTTTGCTATTTTGCCAGGAACAACAACTCCTGCTTTTTGCAATGGATTAATCATGCTCATTTGTACAGGAGTTACAAAGCTTCCAATCAATGGAGCATATGCTTTTGCTTTTACAAGAACTTCTAACAATTTAGACTGTAAAACTTTCTTTTTAGCTGGATCAGCTTCTGCATTTACCATCATATACAATGGCCATAAATGATTCCATACAAAGAAGCTTTGCTCTGCTGGTTTAAATACCTTATTATAGCTCTTTGCCCATGAAACAATTGCTTTATAGATAGCAATTTTTTTGGCCATATCTTTTTTAGCTAAAGCTTTGCCCAAAAGATCTGCAAACTTAGCTGTTGCAGGAATTACAATAGCAGGAGCAATAATGCCCTTAGCCTTTAATGGAGCAATCATACTGGACTGCATTACTGTTGCATAATTGCCAACCATTGGTGCATAATCATGAGATTCTTTTAAGACTTTTAACAATAGGGCAAGATCTGGATGTTCTTTTGGCAAACCTTTCTTTGCATTAAACAATGGCCACATGTGGCTCCATACAAAGCTGTTTTGTTCAGTTGGATTAAATACCTTCTTGTTATTCTTTGTCCAATCAACTATCTCTTGATAGAAAGCAAGCTTTTTGATTTCTGCTTTTGTTGCAGCCATAGCAAGAACTTGTGTTGGTGTTAAATTGACAGCAATCTTAGCAGCCTTACCAGGTTTTGCTTTCTCACCGGGTTTTGCAGGTTTTGTAGGAGTTATTGCAGAACGAACACCACCTAATTTGTAGTATACTGAATTACCACCTCCAACTTTCTCAGAACTTAAAACGAGAACACCGCCACCACTGTTAACGGAAACATCTTTGTATTTTGAAGCTGAAACATTATTCCAGTTACCCATTGAAGCTGCACCCGAATTTGGTAAATTCCACAACTTACCATCACCAGTTAGGCCCCAAACGTTTTTCGTATCACCACAAGAAATATTTATAAGATTAGATCCCGTACTTGGCTCAAATTTAGTGGCACCGGCTTTTATTCTATAAGCCCTATTGTTATTATCACGAAGTCCAAAAATTGTACCGTCAGCACCTACAGAGAAAGTATGAAAGCCATCAAATTTCTTGACCCATACTTTGTTCTCATATTTATGTAATTCTTTGCCTTTTCTTGCCCAAATCTCATTTGCATTACCAACAGAAATTTGATCAAAGTTACCACCTAAGGCAATCCATTTTCCGTCTACAACGTTGTAAACAGCTCCAGAAGTATTTAGAGCACAAATAGTTCCATCAGCACCAACAGAAACTCCCTTGCCGCTACCAGATTTAGGCGCCCAAGTAATATTAGGTTTTTTAGTTACAGTCATACCACTGCCTGACTGAACAATGTTTACCTTACCTTCATAAACTTGCCCACCTGAATTTACACCCCAAGCAAGAGGTTTACTTTTCTTGTTATAACCAAGGGCAACATCGGTAAGTCCACCAACCATTTTTTCAAATCCTGAAGGTACAACAAATTTTATTGCTGGCTTTGTTGCTGGCTTTGTTGCTGGCTTTGTTGCTGGCTTCGTTGCTGGCTTTGTTGCTGGCTTTGTTGCTGGCTTAACCGACGCAGGAACAACCTTAGCTGTAGAAGCTCCAACTCTTATAATTGTCCATTGTTCCCAACCCTTAATTTTATCAGCTTGAGTTACATTCCATTGTTCATTTTCAGGCCTTGCACTAAGATATTTGTTATGAAAACTCTTAAATGCAACCTTGTTTCCCCCTAACCCTTGTATGACAAGTTTCTCCCAGCTCCCTTTTGGGTTAGTAGAAACATTAAATGCATTATACTTATGAGCAGCATCAGAAGCAAAAACATATTTCTTATACAAAGGAGAATAAAGTAAAACAGTATTTCCGTTATTTATTTCGGATTTACTACTTAGATTATTTGGATCCTGAATAATGAATTCTTCCTTACCAGTAATCTTGGTAGAAGAGTTATTAGACTTAAAATTTTTCCAGTTAGGACCAGCCGGAAAAGTTGCTTCTGGACCTCCTGCCTTAAAAAATCTATTATGAGAAGATTTCAATGCAATCTTATCACCAAATTTAAGAGGCTTTCCATCAATCATTATTGCTGCTGACTTACCTGGCGCTGGAACCGGCTTCACCGCTGGCTTAACTAACGCAGGAACAACCTTAGTAGCAGATGTAACTCCAGGAACTTGTGGGGCCTGAGCTATATAATAAATAGTATCTTTATTAGACAACACCCACATAAATTTAGCATTATTTATGGTTACATCCTTAATACCGGTTATATTATCAAATGCAATCCATTCATCAACTATACCAGCTGTAAGTCCTGGCTTCTTATTTCCCCATAGTTTTCCATATGCAATTCCATAAACATTGTCTTTGTCAGCTACAGCTATTCTTGTTAAATTATAACCTGTACTCTTTATCCACTTAGTACCAACTAATTTATAAGCTCGACCTTTTTCTCCTACTAATGCCCAAACGGTTCCATCACCACCAACAGATACCTGTTTAAATGGAGTACTAGCTAAATTATAAGGCAAACGAGACCAATTATTTCCAACCCATTTATAAGGTGCTTTATCCAAACCAATTGCCCAAATATTAGTTTTATTTCCACAGGATATATTTGATACAATACCTGCCGTAAGAGCCCACGTTCCATTAGACGCCCTATGATAAATATTTGGTTGTTTTTTTTTGTAATTTGTATTTATATGCCAAACATCCCCATCATCACCAACAGCAAGCTCAAAACCTGCTGCGGAAGAATCTCTAGTCCAAGTATTCACATTCCATCGGTAAATCCCTTGGCCTGAATTGGCACCCCAGTCAACGTTTTACCATCTGCAGTCTTACCACAAGATATTTGTGAAAGCGATCCAGGTACAAGAGTAAAACCAGCTTTTGCTAAATCTTGACCAACTACTGACTTCGTTGCAGGCTTTGTTGCTGGAGTTATTACAGGCTTTGTTGTTGGAGTTGTTGCTGGCGTTGTTGCTGGAGTACCAACTCTTTCTATTGTCCACTTTTCAAAAAGCCCTACTTCTCCTTCTCCTGATTGATTTACATTCCAGTGAGGATTGTCCGCAGTATTACCCGCTCTAAGATGCCTATTGCCGTGAACAGTTTTAAATGCAACTTTACCTCCGCCAAGATCTTGTATAATAAATCTTTCCCAATCACCTCTTGGATTTTGAGAACCATTGGAAACATTAAAAGCATGAGGAGCATCCCAAGCCATCAAATATCTTTTATGAGCAGAATAAATTAAAACAGTATCTCCACTATTAATTTCTGCAGTATTTTTTAGATCAGGAGGACTATTAGGCTTACCGGCATTACCAGCTTTATACAAAATTAATTTTTCCCAAGCACTAACCTTAACAGCAGAATTATCGGTATTAAAAGTTGTCTTAACACCAGCATGCTCAAAAACTTGGTTCTGACTTCCTGCTCTAAGATATTTATTATGAAAAGATTTCAATGCAATCTCTTCACCAAATTTAATAGGCTTTCCATCAACCATTATTGCGGCACTACAACTATTAGATAAGAATAAAATAGCAAAAGCTGCTAAAAATATTCTTTTAAAAATTCTAAATATCATAAATTCCCTTTCTTCTTTTATCCTACGACCCATAAAAAAATCTATCTTTTATCGTCTTCTTCCTCCTCCTCTAAATTTTGGCACATCTTGGGCCTTTTTTTTCTTTTTTCCTATCGCTTTTTTAACTTGCTCTGCTTTTTCTTTTTTTATTTGCTCAGATGTTTTACCAGCTTTTGCACCAG
>JAVCCJ010000018.1 GCA_030765585.1 Candidatus Zapsychrus exili
CCACAAGGATTTCCACACTTTTATTAGATTTTGTATTAACTTTTAAATAAACTGGAACATTCCCAGGATACTTAAGCAATCTTTTCTTTAAATCATCAACCGGGGGAACATCTCCACCCAACGATAAGTCCACATTAATGGCTTTTATAGAACCATATACATCACCAATATGTTTTATATCGCCAATAACTATCTTAGCTTGGTCATCTCGCAAAGTAATTCTACCACTTACAAACACAACTTCGCCTTCTTGAAGATAATTTGAAAGCTTTTCGTAAGAAGAAGGAAAAACAACAGCTTCAACTTCTCCCTCCATATCCGCTATCTTTAAAATAGCCATACGTTCATTGGTTTTTCTAGTATTTGTCAATTTAACTTTCTCAATTAACCCAACAAGCTTTATTTCTTCTCCATCAAACGATTCACTTAAATCTTTTATCGATATATCTGTAAACTCTTTTATTTCAACCTGATAATACGCTAATGGATGTCCACTTATGTAAAAACCTAACAACTCTCTTTCATATGTTAATATCTGATTCTTATGCCATTCAGCAATATCAGGTAAGTCATCATAATTATCTTGAAATCCCGATTTATCTCCAAACATGTCAAAAAACGTTGTTTGCCCAGATGCTTTCTCTTTTTGAGACCTTGATCCTCCATCAATAGCTCTTTCTAATGTCATCATTAACTTTGACCTAAAAACACCAAGGCTATCCAAAGCTCCACATTTAATCAAACTTTCCATTACCTTATGATTAACCAAGCGAAGATCAACTCGCTGACAAATATCATAAAGAGACTCATATGACCCATCTTTTTTTCTTTGTGCCACTAAAGAATCGATGGCTGTCTCTCCTACATTTTTTACAGCCAACAGTCCAAAACGAATAGTATGTCCATCAATAACAGCAAAACCTTTAAAACTTTGATTTATGTCTGGCGGCAATATCTTAATTCCCATTGCCTCTGACTCTTTTACATACTCAACTATTTTATCAGTATTGTTTCTTTCAGAATTCAAAAGCGCACACATAAATTCAACAGGATAATTGGCCTTTAAATATGCGGTTCTATAAGTTATCATCGCATAAGCCGCTGAATGGCTTCGATTAAAACCATAACCTGAAAAATAATCAATCAAATCAAAAATCTTATTAGCTAGCGACTCATCAATCTTGCTTACTTTTTTACATCCCTTAACAAAATCCTTTCGCATCTTGTCCATAACAGATGAAATCTTTTTACTCATAGCACGTCTTAAATGATCCGCTTGAATAAGAGAGAATCCGGCCAATACAACAGGTACTTGCATAACTTGTTCTTGATAAACAATAATCCCATACGTCGTTTTAAGTATCTCTTCTAATTTTGGATGATCATATCTGAATTTAACTTCACCCCGTTTTCTTTTAATAAAATCATCTAACATACCACTTCCCATAGGACCTGGTCGATAAAGTGCTAAAATTGAAATAAGATCTTCAAATTCCGTTGGTTTAATCTTTCTTAAAAGCTCGCGCATACCAGAACTTTCAAGCTGAAAAACTCCAAAACTATTTGCTTTGCCTAAATTCTCATAAGTTTTCTTATCATCAAGCGTGACTTTACTTATATCAATATCAAGATTATGTATTCTTTTAATAAGCTTTACTGTTTCGCTTATTACAGTTAATGTGCGAAGCCCAAGAAAGTCCATCTTAAGCAAACCAATCTTTGCAATATCATTCATTGAAAAACCAGTAGTTATTTGGTCATCGCTTGTCTTAAACAAAGGGACGTGTTCATTTAAAGGCCTATCACCTATAACGACGCCAGCAGCATGAGTTGATGCATGTCTATTTAGGCCTTCTAAAACTTGCGCTGTCTCAATAATATCTTTTGCCATCTTATCTTCATCACACAACTTCTTTAGTTGTGGCTCTTTTATAAGCGCATCTTTTATTGTAATACCTAATTCTGTTGGAATAAGCTTTGCTATTTTATCAACGTCAGCATAAGGAGCATCCATAACACGGCCAACATCTCTTATCGCAGCACGAGCCTGCATTGTTCCAAACGTTATAATCTGTGCAACTTTATCTTTTCCATATTTCTTAGTTACATAATCTATTACCTCGGCACGTCTTTCATAACAAAAATCAATATCAATATCAGGCATTCCAGCTCTATCTGCATTTAGAAATCTTTCAAAAAGCAAACCATATTTTAAAGGATCAAGATCTGTAATACCTAGAAGATAGCTTACTAAACTACCTGCAGCAGAACCTCTTCCAGGACCAACAGGAATATTCTTCTCTTTTGAGAAATTAATAAAATCCCAAACAATCAGAAAATAACTATCAAATTTCATCTTATGAATTATTTCAAGCTCTGAATCTAGTCTTTGCTGTATCTCTTCGGTTACTTCACTAAAACGCGTTTTAAGTCCTTCAACGCAAAGCTGTTTTAAATAAGCACGATTATCTTTGCCTTTAGGCGGATCAAAGCGAGGTAAATGTATTTCATCAAAATTAAATTTAACATCACATTTCTCAGCTAATTGAACAGTATTCATTATGGATTCAGGTGCCCAACTAAATAGCTCTCTCATCTCATCAGGGCTCTTAAAATAAAATTGATCAGTACTTAACTGCATCCTTTTAGGGTCACTAAGAGTCGTCTGCGTCTGAATACAAAGAAGAGCCTCGTGCGCTTTTGACTGATATTGTTCTAGGTAATGAACATCATTTGTTGCAATTAGAGGGATATTCAATTCTTTTGATATTTTAGCAAGTCCTTCATTAGCTATTTTCTGTTCTTTAATGCCATGATCCATAATCTCTAAATAAAAATCATCTTTACCAAAAATCTGTCTTAAATCATCTGCAACTTTTAACGCAGAATTATAATTTCCAGCTAAAATGTTTTGAGCAACTTCTCCCTTAAGGCAAGCTGATGAAGCTATTAAGCCTTCTGAATATTGTGCAAGAATTTCTTTATCTATTCTAGGACTATAATAAAACCCTTCTACGTATCCAGCTGAAACAAGCTTAAGCAAGTTTTGATATCCAATATTATTTTTTGCTATTAATACAAGGTGTGACACATCCCACCTATGTTGAGGAGATTTATCAAAACGACTCGTATTCTTTTTTAAATATATTTCACATCCTATGATAGGCTTAATTCCTGCGGAAGTTGCTTTTTGGTAGAAATCTACAGCACCAAACATATTACCATGATCCGTCATAGTAACGGCTGACATATTAAGATCGACGGCCTTTTGAACTAAATCTTTAGTTCTGCAGGCTCCATCGAGAAGACTATACTGAGTATGTACATGAAGATGAACAAAATCTGATTGATTCATTATATCAAGGATTAAGGTTTAAGGATTAAGGTTTAAGTCAAAGGAATATAAGGCTGTTTAAAACAAATATTCTTTTAAAAATATTTATTTCAATATATCATAAAATTTTAAATGTATTTTCTATAAATACATTGTAAGGTTTTATTTTTCCCTTCAGCCTTTATCCTTTATCCTTACTTTTACTCCCATTCAATTGTGGCAGGAGGTTTGGAGCTTACGTCATAAACAACACGATTAACTCCTTGTACTTCATTAATTATACGATTTGAAATCTTTCCTAAAAGCTCATATGGCATCTGTGCCCAATCAGCAGTCATACCATCAACGCTGGTTACACATCTTATAGCTATAACATCCTCGTAAGTTCTTTGATCTCCCATAACACCTACTGTCTTAACAGGCAGAAGAACTGCAAAAGATTGCCATATGTCATTATATAATCCTTCTTTTTTTATTTCGTCTAAAACTATTTCATCTGCATCTCTTAAAACATCTAATCTTTCTTTTGTTACATCACCAATTATCCTGATACCAAGACCTGGTCCAGGGAAAGGCTGACGCTTTAATACTGTATCTGGAAGTCCTAGATGTTTTCCTAAAACGCGAACCTCATCCTTAAAAAGCTCACTTAGTGGCTCAACAAGTTTAAATTTCAAATTCTTTGGCAAGCCTCCAACATTATGATGGCTCTTTATTACTGCAGATGGTCCACCTATAGGAGAATGCGATTCTATTACATCAGGATAAAGCGTTCCCTGAGCTAAGAAATCAGCGTCTTTTATTCTTTTAGCTTTTTCAGTAAAAACTTTAATAAATTCATCTCCAATAATCTTTCTTTTTTCTTCTGGATCTGTAATACCTTTTAATCTTTTTAAGAATCCTTTTTCAGCATTAACGCAAGATAAATTCATCTTAAAAGAACCTTTAAAAGCTTTCTGAACTGCTGCAACTTCATTCTTGCGAAGCAATCCATTGTCTACAAAAATACAATATAACTTTTTTCCAACCGCTTTACTTATTATCGCAGCTGCTACCGCAGAATCTACTCCACCGCTTAAACCTAATACTACTTTCTTACTTCCTATGGTCTCTTTTATTTGATTAACAGAAGCATCGATAAATTTATCCATTGTCCAACGAGGCAAACATCCACAAATGCCAAACAAGAAATTATTTAATATTTGAGAACCGCGTTGAGTATGAATAACTTCTGGATGGAACTGAACTCCATATATTTTTTTAGCTCTATTAGCAAAAGCAGCTACATCAGCATTTAGCGTATGTGCAATTCTAACAAAACCTTTCGGAAGCTTTTTAATCTCATCGCTATGACTCATCCAACAAGTCAAATTAGATGGCATGTTAGCAAATAAATCTTTATTACTATCAATAAACAACTCAGCTCGGCCAAACTCTCTTTCATTACTTGATTTAACCTTGCCTTCAAACTGTTCTGTAATTATTTGCATTCCATAACAAACACCTAAAATAGGAATATCTAGCTTATAAATTTCCTTTATTGGCGCTGGAGCTTTTTTATCAAAAACGCTTAAAGGACCTCCTGAGAAAATAATACCTTTTGGTTTAATCTGTCTAATTTCTTCAGCAGTAATATTATAAGGAACTATTTTGCTATAGACTTTACTTTCTCTTGTGCGACGAGCTATAAGTTGTGTATATTGAGAGCCAAAATCAAGAACTAAAATAACATCTTTACTTTTTATCTTACGTACTTTAATCGATGCTGCTATTCTACTTCTAACTTTCTTTAGCTTAGGAAATCCGCCAATTCTTTTTTTAGGCTTAACCTTTATTCTTGTCTTAAGTTTATATACTATCTTTTTTTTCTTAACTGGTGTTTTCAAGGGCTTCTTAACTGGCTTTTTAACTGACTTCTTAACCACTTTTTTAATTGGCTTCTTTATAACTTTCTTTTTTGTTTCTTTTTTTGCTTTTGGTGTTGCTTTTTTGGTTTTTTTAATCACTTTTGCCATTTAATGCCACCCTATTTATTTTTATTAAATTGAAATTATAAAATTTATTTTTATAATCTATTTACCCATTCCAACACGTTGTCCTACCTGAAATACTTTTCCTTCAGTTTGTATAGATGGGGCTATAATAATTTCTACATCGTGCATTTCTTTTAAATTTTGAGCTCCTAAAGAACCCATTGAAGTTTTAAGTGCTCCAACTAAATTCTGTGAACCATCATCAACTTTTGCAGGACCTATTAAAATCTGCTCTAGCGTACCTGATGTACCTACATTAATTCTTGTTCCGCGAGGTAAATTAGCATGAGATGTTGCCATACCCCAATGATATCCATGTCCAGGAGCTTCTTCTGCTTTTGCAAAAGCAGATCCAACCATAACAGCATCAGCGCCTACAGCAAACGCCTTACAAATCTCTCCACCTATTCTCATTCCGCCATCAGTAATAATAGTTACATATTTGCCAGTCTTTTTATAAAAATGATCCCTTGCTGCTGATGCATCAACAGTTGCTGTAATTTGCGGAACTCCTATTCCTAAAACTCCTCTTGTAGTACATGCTGCTCCAGGTCCAACCCCTATAAAAACTCCACTAGCGCCAAGCTCCATAAGCTCTAGTACCATTTTATAAGTTACAGCATTACCTATAATAACGGGAATTTTAAACTCGCTACACAACTTGCCATAATCGCAAACTTTATATTCAGTTGAGATATGTTTTGCAGAAGATACTTGCGATTGAACAACAAAACTATCAGCACCTGCTTCTTGTGCAATTTCACCAAATTTCCTAGCATTCTGAGGAATACAACTTACAAATGCAGGTACGCCTCCATCTCTTATCTCTTGAACTCTTTTACTTATTAACTCTTCTTTTATTTTTGGCTGGTATAATTTTTGAAGTAATTCTGTAGCTTTTTCGGGGGTTGCTTCAGCTATTTCATTTATAATTTCATTAGGATCATCATATCTTGTTTGAACACCGTCTAAATTTAATACCGCAATTCCACCAAGCTTTCCCATAGCAATTGCAAATTTAACATCGACAACACCATCCATAGCTGCCGCCATAATTGGAATGTCTATTGTCTTTCCTGCTATATTACTTGATATATCAACTTCATTTGGATTAACCGTCTGCATTCCAGGAACCATCGCAACTTCATCAAATCCATAACAACGTCTTGCTCTTTTACCTATCCCAATCCATTCTGCCATATTAAATTACCTCCTATAATTTTAAACTTAAAAATCCTAAGCTATGTTTTGTATATAAAGTAATATAAGTCTATATAGTATATAGACTTTCAGCCCTGTTTCAGCTGTCAATTAAGGATATAATATAGTCTTTTTAATGCTAATTGTCAAATAATAAAATAAAACTAACTTATATTGTACTCTTTAAGAAAAAGCTTTATTCTTGATATATTTTTAAACAAATAAATACAAAAACAAGGACCTCTAAAACAAAAGGCCGAGCTTTATTCAAGCCCGGCCTTTTTCTATGTAAATTGCTGTCAAATCAATAAAAATCTGCAGCAAACTCTGCCAAAATTGACAGCTACATTAATTTGATGAGATCCCTGCCTGCGCAGGGCTAAATTCGCAGACGACCTAAAGGCCTATAATTTATGTCGCCTTTCGGCTCCAGAAATTGTCTGCTTATTTACATCATTCCTCCCATACCGCCCATTCCACCTGGCATTGATGGCATAGCTGGTCCATCTTTTTCTGGTAAATCAGCTATTAATGCTTCTGTTGTAAGAAGCAATCCTGCAATAGAAGCTGCATTTTGAAGTGCAGTTCTTGTAACTTTAGCAGGATCAATAACTCCAGATTCAAACATATCAACATAAGCATCTTGGCTTATATCATATCCTATATTTGTTTTTTCTTCTTTTAACTTATTAACTATAACCGATCCTTCAAGTCCAGCATTTGCTGCTAGCTGACGAACAGGAGCCTCTAATGCAGCTTTTACAATCTCTGCACCTGTTTTTTCATCACCTTTTAACTTTAAAGATTCTATTTCTTCTATTGTCCTTAGAAGAGCCACTCCACCACCAGCAACAATTCCTTCTTCAATAGCGGCCCTAGTTGCATGAAGAGCATCTTCAACGCGAGCTTTCTTTTCTTTCATTTCTGTTTCTGTTGAAGCTCCAACGTTTATAATTGCAACTCCGCCTGACAATTTAGCAAGTCTTTCTTGAAGTTTTTCTTTGTCATATGATGAATCAGTGGTTTCAATTTGATTCTTGATTTGAGCTATTCTGCCATTGATACTATCAGTAGTACCTGCACCTTCGACAATAACAGTATTCTCTTTATCTATTTTTACTTTCTTAGCGCGACCTAGATCAGTTAACTCTAAATTTTCTAATTTTAGACCTAAATCTTCTGTGATTGCACGTCCACCAGTTATAACAGCAATATCTTCAAGCATAGCTTTTCTTCTATCACCAAAACCAGGGGCTTTAACTGCAGCACATGAAAGTGTTTTTCTTAAATTGTTTACTACTAAAGTTGCTAATGCTTCGCCTTCTACATCTTCACTTATGATTAAGAATGGAGCACCTGCTTTTGCTACTTTTTCTAACAGAGGAAGTACTTCTTTAATATTTCCAATTTTCTTTTCGAAAAGAAGAATATATGGTTGTTCTAAAATACATTCCATTTTTTCCATATCAGTAGAAAAATATGGAGAAAGGTATCCTTGATCAAATTGCATACCTTCAACTATTTTAAGTTCTGTATCAATTGTCTTTGATTCTTCAACTGTAATAACGCCGTCACCACCAACTACCTTAAATGCCTCGGCAATTTTCTTTCCAATTACATTATCACTATTAGCTGCAATTGTTGCAACTTGTTCTACTTCTGTAATCTCTTTTAAATTAACCTTCTTTGCCATACTACTTATTTTGTCAACTACCTTTGCAACAGCGTTATCAATTCCTCTTTTAAGTGCCATTGGATTTGCACCAGCTGTAACATTTTTAAGACCTTCTGCATAAATAGCCTCAGCTAATACAGTCGCTGTTGTCGTTCCATCACCTGCGTTATCAGATGTTTTTTCAGCAACTTCTTTAACCATTTGAGCGCCCATATTCTCAAACGCATCTTCTAAGTCAATTTCTTTAGCAACAGTAACACCATCTTTTGTAACTGTTGGTGAACCAAACTTTTTATCTAAAACAACATTGCGCCCTTTTGGACCCATTGTGACTTTAACAGCTCTTGCTAGTTTCTTAACGCCTTCTAGCACTGAACGTCTAGCTTCATCACTAAAAATCAATTGTTTTGCCATTTTATTCCTCCAAAATAATTTTTAAAATTAAAACTTTTATTTAACTACTGTCGCTAATATATCCTCTTCTTTCATAATAAGAAGATCTTCGCCATCTGATACAATTTCTGTTCCACTATACTTACCATAAAGAACATGATCTCCAACCTTAAGTTCAAGCGCTTGAACCTTACCGTCATCTGTTGTTTTACCTTTTCCAACAGCAATAATTTTACCTTCTTGTGGTTTTTCTTTTGCAGTATCAGGTAAGACGATACCACCCTTTGTTTTTTCTTCAGCTTCTAAAGGTTTAACTATAACTCTGTCAGCTAATGGTTGTAATGCCACTTCTACACCTCCTTGTTTTTAAAAAAATTCCACCAATTCTATTATTAAAATTTTTCCCAAATAGTCTTAGCACTGTTCCAGTAAGAGTGCTAATTTATCAAAATTTCTGTTTTTGTCAAGTTTTTTTTATTATACGTTTTTTATCGACGAGTATTTACAACGAAGAGTTAGCGAGACTAACACTCATTACAACTGAGTGCTATTGATTTTAACTAGAAATAAGAAGCCTTATTCCTTTAAAAATAAGATCATTATCTATTTTATCAATCTTAACTTTAAGATATTTTTTCATTAACTTTGTATATCCGCCAGTTACAACAACTTTTGGACTTGCTTTAATCTGGGTTGAAATCGATCTTATTAAACAAGAGCACATAGCGCCATATCCAAAAAAGATTCCACTTAATATGCTTTCTTCAGTATTTTTACCAATCAATCTTTTAGGAGTTTTTATTGCCTCCACATTCGGTAACAGCGCAGCTTTATTAAATAGCGATTCTGCCGACAATCTAATACCAGGAATAATCAATCCTCCCTCATATTCTCCTTTTTTAGAAACAACATCAATTGTTATTGCAGTTCCAAAATCAATAATTACAACTGGACTTCCCAATAATTCTTTAGCTATATAAGCACAAACTAATCTATCTTGACCCACTTGTGCTTTATTATAGTATTTATTCTTAACAGGAACTTTAATATCTGCTCCTATTACTTTAGCATTTATGTTTAAAATCTTTTTTATAGCAATTTTAACCACTTTTAAAGTTTTTGGAACAACACTACAAATATATACATTATCTATATCAGAATATTTATTGTTTAACTTACATATCATCTTCTCAATATCTTTTTGTTTAAGAGAAGAATCCACCGAAAATATACGCACTATTCTTTTTGTTGTTATGTCTGCAAAAGAGATGCTAGTGTTTCCTATATCAATTGCTATTTTTGTCTGTTGTTTTTTCATTTTATTGGTCTTTTTAATTCCTTTATCTTATCTCTTATCTTAGCTGCACGCTCAAATTGAAGATTGCGCGCTGCTGCCTCCATCTGACCTTCCAATTCTGATATAAAATTAGCTAAAGTATACTCTTCCTCTGTCTTTCCTATTGCACCTAAAATCACTTCTCCTGCTTTTTCTTCTGCCAACTCAGCAATACCTTCTGCTGACACCGCCTTCTTTATTGTTTGCGGCGTTATATTATGTGTCTTGTTATATTCTATCTGAATTTCTCTTCTTCTGTCACATTCGCCAATCGTACCTGCCATTGCTTTACTTATACTATCAGCATACATTATAACAAGTCCATCAATATTTCTAGCGGCACGTCCAGCTGTCTGAATCAAAGATGTTTGACTTCTTAAAAATCCTTGTTTATCTGCATCAAATATAGCGACGAGAGATACCTCTGGCAAATCAAGACCTTCGCGAAGCAAATTAACTCCAACTAAACAATCAAATTTCTTTAAACGTAAATCTTTTAATATTTTAGATCTATCAATTGTCTTTATATCTGAATGAAGATATTTAACCTTTATGCCTTGTTCTTCTAAATACTGAGATAAATCCTCTGACATACGCTTTGTTAAAGTAGTTACCAACGCGCGTCTGTTTTTAAGAGCACATCTATTTATCTCTACGACTAAGTCATCTATCTGTCCTTTTGTAGGTCTTACCTCAATCGGCGAATCAATAATACCAGTAGGCCTAACTATTTGCTCAATTATATTCACACCACTTTCTTCTCTTTCAAACAAACTAGGTGTCGCTGACACATAAATTCTTTTTCCTATTGTTTTTGTAAATTCACTAAATTTTAAAGGACGATTATCAAGGCACGATGGCAGACGAAAACCATGCTCGACAAGAGTTTCTTTGCGCGCACGATCCCCTTGATACATTCCGTTTAATTGCGGGATTGTTACATGAGACTCATCAATTAAAGTTATAAAATCGTCAGGAAAATAATCAATAAGACAAAATGGTCTACTATCTACAGGTCTACCTGATAAATGTCTTGAATAATTTTCTACTCCATTACAATAACCCATTTCTTTCAACATTTCTAAATCATATCGTGTACGAGATTCGAGACGTTGGGCTTCTAGCTCTTTGCCCTTGCCTTTCAATTCATTTAATCTCAAATGCAGCTCATCTAAAATATCTTTTTCTGCTCTATCTATTTTTTTCTGAGAGATTATAAAATGTTTAGCAGGATAAATAGCTGCTTTATCTAAAGACTGTATTATGTCACCCGTTAAAGGATCAATCTGGCTTATTTTTTCAATTTCATCTCCAAAAAATTGTATCCTAATCGCATCTTGCCTATACGCAGGAAAGATCTCAACTGTTTCTCCTCTTACTCTAAACTTCCCACGAGAAAAAGAAAAATCATTTCGCTCATATTGAATATCAATAAGCTGCCTTAAAACCTCATCACGATCAATGTTTTGACCCTTGTTTAAATAAAGTAAAAATTCTTTGTAGTCTTTAGGCGACCCCAAATTATAAATACAAGATACGCTTGCAACAATAATAACATCACGCCTGCTCATCAAAGAAGTAGTGGCAGAAAGTCGCAATCTATCTAACCTATCATTAATTGATGCGTCTTTCTCTATATAAACATCTGTGTGGGGAATATACGCTTCTGGCTGATAATAATCATAGTAGCTCACAAAGAATTCAACAGCATTCTGCGGAAAGAATTCCTTAAATTCGCTATAAAGTTGCGCAGCTAAAGTTTTGTTATGAGATATAACTAAGGTAGGGCGATTAATTTCTTTTATTACGTTAGCGAGAGTAAAAGTTTTACCAGAACCTGTTACACCAAGCAATGTCTGAGCTTGATCTTTTGAACTTATTCCCTCAACTAATTTCTTTGCCGCATCAATCTGTTCTAGAACAGGTTTAAATTTACTTTTCAGAACAAATTCGTTCATATATTACTTCGCAGGGCTTTTATAATCTAAATAATTTTTTATACGCTCAAACAACTTAGAGACAAGGCCATCTTTTCTGTAGCCACTAAAATTCTTAAATGGAACCGCTGTTAAAGAAAAGTACCTTACTTCTACCCCTGTTGTATTGTTTTCTCCACTTCTTAAATAAACATTTACTCTCGAATAACGAGTACCTATAAACATCAATGTTTCTTTAGTCTCTGTAAAAAGCAAAATTTGTTTATGATTTGAGTCTTGCAGCTCTTTTGCTTTCTCAAAAATAGTCGGTTCGACTTTATCTGTTATCTCCCACCCAAGATCTCTTAATGATTGCTCTGTAACATTTAGAGTTGTATCAAAATCACTATAGAACACTTTCTTATAAGGATAATCATCTTTTATATAGTTTGGAACACTTACACTCATACAGCCAACAAGAACAAAACACAAAAACAACAATATAATTTTCTTCATCTGTTTTCTCCTCTAGCAAATCTTTCCATGCTTATAAGGTCTTTTTTTATTCTTTAATGTTTTATTATGTATTTCTTCTTCAATATCAATTGAAAGACCACCGCATAAATCTAGAAGTCTTATAAAAGTATCTGCTAATTCTTCCTTAAATTCCTCATTGTCTTCCTTGCGATATGCCTCCATCGCCTCAGCAAGTTCTGTCACAACAAGCATTAACGCTTCACCAATATTTCTTTCCTCGTCCCAAAAGCCTTTTTCGCGAGCGACACTATGACAAAGATTCGACAATTCATTTAACGACTTCCCTTTAACTTGAATTTCTGGCAAGAAACACCTCCATATCTTTTGGTAATTTTGATTTAACTTTTATTCGGTTCTTTGTTATAGGATTTCTAAATTCTAAGCTTGCAGCATGCAACGCTGTACGTTTAAATTTCAATGTATAATCTTTTCTGAAAGAATATTTATAATCTCCAACCAATGGATGACCTATTTGTTTAAAATGAATTCGTATCTGATTAGATCTTCCAGTAATTGGAGCTACCTCCACTACTGTAAATGCGTCTCTTACTTCAAGTGTTCTATAACTAGTAATTGCATCTTTTTCTTTAGAGCTTTTATTGAATTTTCTTTTGTCAAAAGACTTAACCTTGGCCCTTATAACATCCTTTTTTGCCTCTAAAGTTCCGTGTACAAAAGCGATATATTTTTTCAATACTTGCCCCTGTTTAAACTCTTCCATCATTAATTGTTGAGGACGTTTGCCTTTAGAAAATATAATCGCGCCAGATGTTTCCTTGTCCAATCTATGGCAAGGATGCAAATTAAAAGCATTTGCATTAAAGCGGCTATCCTGATTAACAATATTAACTAATGTTTTAAGCCTTTCTTGTTCTGTAGGAATAACTAGGAGGCCTGACGGTTTATCAAAAACCACGTAATTAGTATCTTCGAATAAAACATTTATGCCAGATTTTTCCTTATCAGATGTAGTCTGGCAAGAGCTACCACTTTTCTTATTAATATTCTTAAATGAAACGGACGATTTCTTAAAATCTTGTTTTATGGGATTCATTAAAGGAGGACTTAAAGATCAGGTTCTATCTAATCTTTTATCTGATAATCTGATTAAAAAAGACAAAACCCACTTAAGTTAAAGCGGGTTATCTTTTTAGCATTCGTTGTCTAAACAAGAGCTAACATAGTCAGAAATATTTTCAGAATCTCTTTGAGAAATATCATTAAAAAATATCGCAATATTATAGCTATCTTTTTCTGCTCTTGATTCTGTACGAACAACTACTCCATTGCACGATATTTTCTTAGTAACCTCTTTACCACTTTTTCTAATAGGCACAATAAGGCTGACTTTAAGTTTTGTCATAGGCTCAATATATTTATTGACCCTACAATAAGCTCCTGAACGACTTATATTGCCCGTCTCAGTTACAACATCCCCATCTTCCTGAGAAAGTTTAATAGGGATATTGTCATCTAAACGAGGATCTCTTCTACGTTCATTCATAATTATTCTTCTGGGTTGGCCTTTAGGCTTTCCATTTTTTTCTCATAACAATTACTATTGCAATAATAATCATTGTTACGATAATAACGTTTAGCTCTACTTAATGCTTTTTTACAAGCACCACAATTTTTACCAATTTCTTTTTGTTCTTCTGCCATTTTTTGAACTCTTTCTACTTTTACATTTAAGATTTAATAAAATGATGTATTTCTGCTTTAGGATTTAACAAAGAATCGTCTCTTGAAAACTCTAATCCTGCTAGATATCTATCTGAAACAGGTAACTTTCTAATCCAAACGACT
The DNA here is from genome assembly GCA_030765585.1 of Candidatus Zapsychrus exili. GTDB lineage: Bacteria > Omnitrophota > Gorgyraeia > Zapsychrales > Zapsychraceae > Zapsychrus > Zapsychrus exili. The sequence continues at coordinate 14,231 of JAVCCJ010000018.1, forward strand.
TTCCCTGCGCATTCAACGGTTCTTTTTGCATCTAATTGAATATTTAACGTTAGCTCTGTATTAAGCGGCAAGAAATCATTTAAATTTATTTGAATACCACTTTCACTTATATCTTTTGCAATGCAACCAGTCAAAGGACCAGAATCTTTAGAAAAAAATTGAATAGGCGCTTTATGAGCCATTCTTTCTGAAATTCTCTTTTCTCTTGATTTATCTATAACAAAAGACACTTTTTATTCCTCCATACTCGTTTACCGTCTTATTTGTATGCATTATATCAGAATATGAGCGCCTTACAATTGTTTTTTATAAGTTATAATAATACTATTCTTATTAAATAAAAACAGAGTTTACCAAAGCCCAACAAACTGATATAATTGACCCAATGTATAAAGAATTCTATAATTTAAAAGAAAATCCTTTTAGCGTGACGGCTGACCCTGATTTCTTTTTCTCAAGCTCACGTCACCAAGAAGCCTTTTCACATCTTATATATGGAATTGAAGAAAGAAAAGGAATTCTTGCGATAACAGGAGAAATAGGAACAGGGAAAACAACACTTTGCAAGACACTCCTAAGTCGTTTAGATGAAAGCACTAAGACCGCTTTAATCCTCTATCCAAACTTTTCAAATACTCAACTTCTTAAGCTTATAATAAAAGACCTTGGCATTGAAGAAAGATTAAGCAATAAATTTTCATTAATAAGTGCTTTAAATGAATTTTTGCTCTCACAAACAAGCCAAGGCAACAACGTAGTATTGATAGTTGATGAGGCTCAAAATTTAAAACCAAGCCAATTAGAACAAATACGTCTTTTATCAAATCTAGAAACAGAAAAAGAAAAGCTTCTTCAAATCATATTGGTTGGTCAACCTGAACTGTACGAAAAACTTAAACTTACCTCTCTTAGACAATTAAACCAAAGAATCGCAGTAAGATATCATGTTATGCCACTGGAAAGAAATGAAATTAAGCCATACATCAACCATAGACTCAAAATTGCCAGTATACAAAAAAGTGGTCGAAAATCACCAACATTCAATGAAAATGCAATCAGTGCGATTTACGAATATTCAAAAGGAACGCCAAGAATAATAAATATATTATGCGACCGAGCTCTTTTATCAGGCTTTATTAAAGAAACCTATACAATAGACGCACAATTAATTCATAAATGCGCTACGGAGATTAGTTAAATGAGTATTATCCACGATGCCCTCAAAAAAGTTCAACATAATTTAAAGAAAAAACAAGACGAATATCCTATTAAGAATGAGCATATGGCATCTCAAATAGACGGCATATCTCAGACTACCGAGCCCCCGGAAATTGACACGAACCCAAAAAATGAACAAAAGAAAACAAACACATCCAAAAGAACAACAATGCTTTTAGTCCTACTTATAATTACTATTGTATATTTTTCTAAAGAACTAAAACTTATGCCAAATAATAATATTTTTCAGAAACCTATCGATATCATTCAAAAAGCTGTAATTATTAATAACGATATCCCTGTAGCAGAGCAAATACAAAAAGATTTACAACCGGAACTCAAGCTAACAGGAACTATGTTAATAGAGGAAAAGGTTGTTGCATTAATTAATGGTGAGATTTATAACATTGGAGATGCTATTGAAAACGGCAATATTATAAATATTACGCTTGATAAAGTTGATATTGACTACAGCGGCAAAACAACTACTCTTTACGTGGGGAAAAACTACTAAACATTCTTATTTAGAAACTTTCTAACAGCTTGTTTTATAACGTCTTCAGGAATTCCTACTTCAACTTTCACCTTACCTATTTTAGTTGCCAAGACAAATCTATTCTTCTTTGAAATAAATTTCTTATCATGCTTCATTATTTGAATAATACTACCTAAACTTACATTCTTTATTTTCTGCGGAAGCCCAACCTTTGACAATAAATCATTTATTAAAAGCTCCTGCTCGCTTTTAAGCATTCCGAGATTAACTGATATATTTACAGCAACACGCATTCCTAAAGCAACAGCTTCTCCGTGATTATAGTAATCATACTTACACCCTGCCTCAATTGCGTGCCCTACTGTATGCCCAAAATTTAAAATTGTTCTTAACCCTTTGGTTTCTTTTTCATCAGATGAAACAACCTTAGCTTTTATTTTGCTACAATTTAAAACAACTTCAGTTAATGCTTTTGAATTTACACCAATAAGTTTTTTATAATTCTTTTCTATATAATAAAAAAGATTTTTATCATAAATAATGCCATACTTAATTGCCTCAGAAAGGCCATTTAACATTTGCCTTTTACTGAGCGTAGAAAGAGTCGACACATCGCTAAAAACAACTTTTGGCTGATAAAATGCACCTATTAAATTTTTGCCAACAGGTAAGTCAATTGCAACCTTACCTCCTATTGCAGAATCAAGCTGAGCTAAGAGCGTAGTCGGCACCTGCACATACGGTATTCCTCTTTTATAAGATGCTGCTAAATATCCCGCTAAATCTCCTACAACACCTCCACCTAAAGCAATAATAAACGGTTTCTTTAGAACATCATAGTTAGCGATTTTACCCATCAAATCAAAAGCTACTTTCGCAGATTTACTTTTTTCTCCAGAAGGAATGCTAAAAACTTTAGACGTAAATCCGTGTTTCTTTAAAGATAATAAGACGGTTTTTCCATAATGCTTATATATAACAGGGTTAGTTACAATAATAGCGTCTTGCCCTATGTTTAGACTCTTAAGGACACATCCTAGTTTAGATAAGATTTTACTTCCTATAATTATATCGTAGCTATTTTCTTTTAAAGCAAGTCTGACTTTTTCCATGAAATAGGTCTCACTTTATTCAACACTATTTGATTACGGTGATTATAAAAACAGATTACAGAGATTTAATCGCCGTAATCCCTGTCTGCCTATCGGCAGGCAGGCTTGCTAATCGTTGTAATCAGCATCGGAATAATCAAATATTAAAAATCCGATGCAGTTAAAACGTAACTCCCAAAAATTTACCTGCAGATTCTATAATGGGCATAAGTATTTTTCTAAATGCCCCCAAATATATTAACCCAAAAACAATTAAAATCCCATATCTTTCTAACTTTGCATAAAGCAAGTCCAAGCCCCTTGGCAACAATCCCATAACAACACGAGATCCATCAAGTGGCGGTATTGGTATAAGATTAAACGTAGCTAACAATAAATTAATAAATACTGCCAACTCAAGCATCTGATGATTCGACGCAGAAATATCTAGTTTTAATAGTTGGCTAAAAAACACAGCTAAAATTATATTTGTTAAAGGCCCTGATAAACCAACCCACATCATATCTCTTTTAGGATTATTTAAAGCTCTAAAATTGACAGGAACAGGTTTCGCCCAACCAAAAACAAAAACATTATATCCCATAAAACGCATAGTAAGAAGAGCCCCGGGAAGTAAAATTGTTCCTATGATATCTATATGTTTAAGTGGATTTAACGTAAGACGTCCTGCTAATTTTGCAGTGGAATCGCCCAACTTATAAGCTGAGAAACCATGTGCACATTCATGCAAAATAATTGATGAGAATAAAATAAGGATTATTTTTATTATTTCTATGGCCATTTAAGAAAGCCTACAATACTAATTTAATTGAAGAAATAATTAATACTGGATAAGAATGTTGATTCTTCTTGTTATGATTAATTTTGCCTTGAGCCTCTACAACACTGCTTATAAAATCACGAAAAATATGTTCTGGTCCTTCCAAATAATACACTTCGCCTAAATCAGTTATAACTTGATGCTTAATATTATCTGCATCAGATTGATCACGTAATTCTAATACGCCCTTTATTTTGATAATTCTATTTAACTCTTCTTGCCTTGCCTTCTCTTCTTCAATTACGCGCAATCTTGCCTTTTCCTGATTCTGTTCTCTCAATAAAACCTTTTTCTCTAATTCTTCTATCTTGCCTATAAGTGCACGCTGTTGATATTTAGTTGTGTCATTTGTCTTGAAAACAAGATAATCCTCTGTTATCCAACCATAACTATTATCTATTGGTTCTATTTTATACCATTTTTCTTGGCTTTCTAAAATATATACCTTATCGTTAATATTTAAACTACCTATTATAGAAGAGTTAATTGATGCACCTGCACGAACATTTACTTTGTTCGCCACAACTTCTCCAATATCATTTTCTAACTAATTTATATATTTTTTACTAACAAAGCTTATCGCTCTATTCGGAAGTTTTATTTTATACCAACTATACTGACTGCCAACAACAAACACTTCCTCACCAATAGAAACTTTACAAAGTTTCTCAAAGTTTACGCTTTGACCAGCTCTGACATTTACGCTATCTTTCGTAGGCTCAGCTACGAAAGGGAAAATGTTTTGGCCTGATGCAGATAAACTAGCGTCAGCTCCATATGCTCCAGAGCATAGAAATAAAATTATTATGGATAAAATTATACGACGTAAAATCATCTTAAAATGAAGACCTAATAATTTGGGGACATATACCTAATTTATAAAAAATTATTAATTAGATGCATGTCCCCATTTAAATTTAAATTACTTTTTAGGTGATTCTTCTGCTTTCGCTTCAGTTGCGGCCACACCATCTTTAGGGGCATCTTCAGTATCTTCAGCTTTTTCTTTTTTCTGAGCTTTTATTTTTACTATTTTAGTTTTTGGTAAATTTGTAACTAGTTGATCATCAGACCAAAGTCCTTTTTTCATTAAGTCCTTTATTCTCTCTATACGAGATAGAACCGTTCTTTGCTGTGCTCCAGCTGTATCAACTTTAAGTGATGGATGTAACGACATTATAATCTCCTTATCAAAAAATCTGAATATTTGTGTTTTAGTCTACCAGAAAATTCCTCAGCATCTTCTCGCCTTATAAATTTTCCAACACAAACAATTGAATAACTTCCCTTTGGTACAACAAAGGTGTCATGACCTGTTTCTTTAAGCCCAAAAGCCTCTCTCTGGGCATTCTTTTCTAACTTAAAAGATGCTACCTGTATTGTATACAAATCATCTAAAACATTTTTCTGCACAGGTACAATCTCTTTAACTTTATTGTTTTTACCAGTATTTTCCTGGCCCTTATTAACTTCAGAAATTTGTCCTCCATTAGACTTTTCAGCCTTAAGATTGACTGGTCTTACAATAATATCATTTTCTATATCAAGTGCCTCTTTTTGTTGCGAAGTTTCTATGGGAAGCGCAGCTAGTTTTTTGCCTTTTTCAACTCCAAAAGCAAAGAATAAAACTAGTATCATAGCGAAAATAATACACAACACAATACTGTTTTCGGCTGAAAGTGTCAAGTCTTTTAATAAGGACGGACTCTTGCCTGAATCGCTAAAAGAATCAGAAGAACTAGAAAAAAGCTCAAATTGTGCATGTTCCTTATAATTACTATTCATAATAAGTATTATATGTTTATTTACCGCTTGTACTCAAGAATTTTTTGAATTTTTTTTGTTTTGTAAGCCTAGTGAATACATCAACAACTTTTGGATCAAATTGCGTGCCGCTATTTTCCTTGATTTCTTCGATTGCCGCTTTAACAGATAACCTCTTATTATAAACTCGACCCCTTGTCATCGCTTCAAAAGCGTCGACAACAGACATGATTCTTGCGCCTAAAGGAATCTGTTCTTTTTTGAGTCCATATGGATAGCCTGTTCCATCATATTTTTCGTTACGATGCAAAATAATAGGCAAAACAGGTTTTAGAAATTCGATGGGCTTAATTAACTCTGCTGAACGAGCTGGCTGATTCTTTATTACCTTAAACTCTTCTGGAGTAAGCTTTCCTGATTTTAAGACAATATTATAAGGAACATCAATCGCGCCAGTATCTCTTAAAACGCTTGCATAATATAAATTATTTATACTTTCTGTCGGCATATTCAGCTTTTCACCAATAGCTTTTATCATCTTAAAATAGGCAGGCGTATGAATACTTGTATCAATATGCTCTTGTTGTTCTAAAAGTTTTCCAATAAACTTTACGCTTCCTAGAATAATTTCTTGATGCTCTTGATAATATTGCAGATTCTTAACTGCTGTAACTGATTGCTCAACTATAACTGACAGCATATCTTTATCAAATTCACTAAAAGCCACATCTTTTTTATTTCTTCTTGCTATAATAGCGCCTACTGTTTCGTCTGCCACCATTGGGATTCCAATAATATGCTTTTCAAAAACAGTGAATCCAGACAATACCTTCTCTTCATCTTTTGTTATTTTAGAAAGATCACTCTTCTTTTTTAATAATATATTTATCTTATTATTAAAAATAGCTTTTAATATAAGCTTATTTTTCTTCGCATCTAAGATATATACCGTTGCAGCCTCTGCTTTTATAAATTGACAAAGTAGACGCGCAAGTCGTAAAGACAATTCCTCAACGTTGTAAGTTGAATTCACCAACCTATAAACCATATGTACTGCTGATAAAACCAGCTTATACTTTTTGATATGGGTCAAAGAGTTTTTTGTGCTCATCTAATACAAACCTATCTGTCATTGATGCAATATAATTGCAAATTATTGTATATTTCTCGCTCCTAGAATACTTCTGATTTCTGTCATAAATCAAATACGGCAATTGCTCAGGTCTTTCCCTGTAAACATTAAACAAATCATTAATTACACGACGAGCTTTCTGTGCCATTCGCAAAACCCTATAATGCTCATAAAATTTCTTATGCAAAGTTTTTTGAAGCTGTCCTCTTTCTTTCCTCATAAGAGGACTAAAAGAGATTACATCTCCTTTTGTAGGATTTAAATTATACTTCTTTGCATCTTTCGAAGTTTTAAAACCACGACTTTTTAAATTCTTTTCTGATTGTGCTAAAAGGTCTTTTATTTGTAAATCTATTAACGATCTCACTACATGATATTTAAACATATCTTTATCGTCTATTTTAACACTTAAGGACGCCTTCTCCCACAATTTGCTATCCATCAAATCTTTCGACTCAACACATCCTGATGTTAGACCATCATCAATATCATGAGATAAATATGCAAGAGCATCAGCGATATCAACTACCTTTGCCTCAAGAGTCGCTCCCTTATTTCTATACTTTGGCACAACCATTCTCTTGTCATAATCTGTTTGATGCTTTAAAAGTCCTACTAAAACTTCTTCAGTTAGATTTAATCCATTAAAATCAGGATATCTTTTCTCACATTCTGATACAATTTCATAACTATGAAAATTATGATTAAAGCTACCTACTTTAGCTGTTTTCATAATCTCTTCTAAAACTTTTTCTCCAGCATGCCCAAAAGGAGGATGTCCCAAATCATGAGCTAATGCTATTGCCTCTATGAGATCTTCATTTAATTGTAAATTACGACCAATCGTTCTTGCTATCTGAGCGACTTCTATAGTATGAGTCAATCTCGTCCTATAATAATCACCTTCAGACACAGCAAAAACTTGTGTTTTATGCTCTAACTTACGAAAAGCCTCAGAATGAACAATACGATCCCTGTCTCTCTGATAGCAAGTCCTAGTCACATGACTTAATTCCTTATATATTCTGCCAGAAGAGTCTTTACTCTTCATTGCATAAGGAGCTAAAATGCTTTCTTCTAATTTTTCAATATTTTCTCTTTTTTGCATCAGATAATCTATCGTATAAAGTTTTCAGCGACTGAGAGATTACTTTTGTGTCTGCAGTTACTGGCATAAAGTTTACATCGCCTCTAAAACGAGGAACTAAATGGATATGTAGATGTCCCGGAAAACCTGCTCCAGCTACTTTACCTAAATTTATTCCAACATTATATCCACCAGGCTTAAGCGTTTGATCAATTAATGACTTGGCCTCACCAAGCAAATCAAACAAATCTTCTCTTTCATCTTTCTTTAATTTACTCAAATCGCTCACATGACGATTTGGAATAATCAAAACATGTCCATTGTTATACGGAAAAATATTTAACACTGCAAAACTATTTTTACTACGAAGAAAAATGTAGTTCTTCTTATCTTTTTTTTCTTTTAAAATATTACAAAAGACACAGCCCTTCTTGTCCTTTTTATCGTCTGTTATGTAGGCTAGTCGCCAAGGCGCCCAAAGCTTATCCATTTAATTTTTAACCTTTATAATTTTTGCCGTAATTTTTTTATTCTTTATTTCCATAATACCGTAAGAACAATACGGGGATCTTACAATATCGGTAAGACTTCCTGGATTAAAATACAAAACTCCATCAATTGTTTCATTAAACGGTAAATGCGAGTGTCCGAATATAGCAACATCTACTTTTTTGCCTTGAAACTCTTTTGTAACAAAATTTATAACCTTAAGAGGTTGACCAAAACCATGCCATATCCCCACAGAAACACCTTCTACATCAAAAATAATTGTCTCCGGCAATATTTTTCTAAGTTCTCCACTATCAACATTACCAAAAACAGCTTTCATTTCTTTAAAACTTTTAAAAAAATTATAATCTTCTATCGAAAAAATATCATATACATGAATTATCAAATCTACACTCTTAAAATCCTCAAGCATTTGCTTTGGGGCTTTTCTAGAATGTGTATCTGAAATAATTCCTATTTTCATCTCAATATATAGGGCTTATCAAAAACAGTTAGTAGGGCTCTTAGCTCTTTCTCATTCCAAATCCAGCACTTTTCCTGCAAGGCACGAAGACGCGCATTTTCATCTAAATCCGTCAAAGATATAATTAAGCGACAATCTAATCGTTCTTTCATTTTCTTAGATTCATTCAATATAGAACTTATATCATTCTCGCAAAAGTTATCCTTTTTCATAATTATAAACCAAGTAGACTCTTCTGATTTGGCTTTTATTACATCAAAATAAATACCATTCTCATTTTTTATTTTAGATGGATAAACCTCTCTAAAAGAAGGTAACTTGTATTTACGCCCATTTAAATTAAACGATTCATTGTCAAAACAATGCAACAATTCTACGATTCTAGATGAAAAATCCTTGTTAGAGTTTGCTTTAAGCGTATCTACAGAACGATTAAATTCTTCTTTAAATTCTTTTTTCTGTTTATCTGGAGAGAATTCAACGTCACAAAGCCTCTTTTGGTGAACATATTTAATCCAATATTTAAAAAGTTTATCTGCAAAATAATGAAAATTTCCATTTTTTACAACTACGCCTTGCTCGATAAGTCTATTTATCCTTTGTCTAGTTTGATTCTTACTTACAGATATGTCTAAGACAATGTCATCTATTTTATTTTTTCCATTAGACAATGAAATCAAAATAGACGAAACAACCTTATTTTCCTTACCGCTACATAAATTATTTACAATAAGTTCAAAATGTCTGCTTATTACTCCCCATCTATTAAAAATCGTATTCTCTACTGCCTGAGATAATAAAGGAATATAAATTTCATTCTGTTTATAAACAGAGCTTAGGTTTATCAACTCTTTACAAATTAAATTAAGATAAAGTGGATGACCTCCAGTAAAATCTGTTAAAAAATGTTTTAGCTGAACGCCTGCTTGTACATCTTGTAAATTATATTCAATAAAATCTTGGCTAGTCTTAAGATCAAAAGGCTCAATATGCACAACCTCAAAATTTCCAAAGAGCAAGGATAGCTTTTCTGATAAAATTCTCTGGGCAAGTACTTTTTGAGAACTTGATACAATATAAAGACATTTTTTCTGAGTCATTATCTTCTTGCCCAAATCTTTAAAAATATTAGGTCCTAACAATTCTTCAAGATTCTGAAATTCGTCTATAACCAGCGTGCAAAAACTACCTGTTTCATTTGAGAATATTTCTGGCAGAGCTAATAAACCTAGAGTAAAGTCCTTTATTTTTCCTTCCAAAAGATTTGATTGTATTTTTTTGATTACCTGAACTGTGTGAGGAACATGACTTTTCGCAGTTTCTAATAGTAAATTAAAATCATCATGCAGAGGAAGCTTCTGACTTTTTGCAAAATTATAAAGCAAACTCCCGGTAAATTTAGAGAATAAATAATTAAAATCTTTATTTTCTAAATCAAGATATATAGATATGACATTCTCATGATCTAAATTAAGAATAAAATTCTTTAAAATAGAACTTTTGCCAACGTATTGATTACCTAAAAGAGCAATATTCTGACGATATCCCTCTTTTAAATCAATCACTCTTCGTTTGAGCAAATTAATTGCTTCTTCCCTACCAAAAAAGTTTTGTTCTAAGTCGATATATCTCATAGCGAGTAATGTGAATATTTACCTTATAAAGTGTTTCTAAAATTTTCTATCAACTTCTTAATATCTTTTGTACAACAAATTTCTCTGCATATGGCGACTCTGTCTATTCCACAAGCCTTAACACAAGAAACATTCTTTAAATTTATTCCTCCAATAGCAAAAACAGGAATTTTAATGTTCTTGGCCACTCTAGACAATAATTTCAAAGACATCTGGTCGCGCTCTGGCTTTGTTAAAGTCTTAAAGACCGATCCAAAACCGATATAGTCAGCACCATTTCTTTCAGCTTCCTTTGCTGCCTTAAAAGTCTGACAAGAAATACCAATAATCTTAGACTTTCCTATCATCTTTCTTGCTTTCTTTAAAGGAATATCATCTTGTCCTAAATGAACTCCGTCAGAAAAAGTAAGTAAACTTAAATCAATGCGATCGTTTATTATAAAAAGAGCTCTTCGATTTATAATTTTAATAGCCTTCTTAGAAAATTCTAAAATATCACGAGCTGAACCTTTTTTATCTCTAAGCTGTACTATGTCTACTCCTGCGCTAACTGATTTCTTAACTATATCAATAAGCTCAAGATAAGTATTAACTTGTGTATCAAGAATCAAATATATCTTAGACTTTTTTAATAGCCTTCTTTTCAAGAGCATAAAATTTATAACGTAGCGCCTTAAGATCTTGCGCTTTATTCTTATTAAGTAACTTTGTAAACTCCTCTAATACCCTTATTGATTCTTTTACTCTCTGAGTATTTGCATAAAATATGTCAGCTATTTCTTTTCTCTTAAACTCAGATGCTGAAGACCCGGTTCCAATATCGCCTTCAATGTTTCTTGACTGTATGATTTCTTTAAAATTAAAACTTAAAATAACATCTGTTAACTTATGTCTTAAATTCTTTAGCTCTCTGGTTAAATATTTCTCGTCTAAAAGAAACCTACAAATATCCTCGCAAACTCTCAAGCCCTCTTTAGCTCTATTAAAATTAGCATCAACAATACGATATAATTTTTTATTATCTACTTTTTGCACTTGTTTTTAATCTTGTCAATAATATTACTAGTTGAAAAATTTGAAACATACTTTATATATTCAACCTTACCGCCATATTCATTAACTAAATCTGCGCCAACAGCCCCCTTACCTTTCCAATCAGCTCCCTTTACTAAAATATCTGGCTTAAGAGACTTAATAAGCTTAAAAGGAGTTTCGTCGTTAAAAAGCACGACATAGTCTATACATTCTAAAGCTGCTATTACAGCAGAACGAGAATTTTGCGGAGCAATCGGACGTGATGGTCCTTTGATTTTTTTTATAGAGACATCGCTATTTAAAGCTAAAATAACAATGCGGTCAGGCTTCTTAATGGACTCTAAATAACTTATATGACCAAGATGTAAAATATCAAAACAACCATTTGTAAAAGCTATTTTCTTACCCTTTTTGCGCAAATTAGAAATTTTGCGCTTAAGAGTATCCAATTTAACTATTTTTTTTCTTGTATTCACTTTAAAATAAAAAAATAGCCCCTAATACTTGGGGCTTAAAATTGATTTTCGACTAATTCGCAAATAGCATGAATAATGCATGAATGCGATTCCTGGACTCTTGCCGTATTCTTTGATGCTGCAATAATACATATATCTGTCAATTTTGCTAACTTACCTCCATTACAACCTGTCAAAGAAATAGTTTTTAATCCCAATTTCTTTGCTTTTTTAATCGCTTCAATTACATTCTTTGAATTACCACTAGTTGAAATTCCAAAAGCTATGTCTCCTTTTTTTCCCAAACCTTCTATCTGGCGAGAAAATACTATGTCAAAACTATAATCATTTCCTAGCGCAGTTAGTATTGATGTATCAGTGGTAAGAGCTATAGCAGCAAGCGCACGTCTTTCTTTCTGAAATCTACCAATAAATTCTGCTGCAATATGTTGACTATCTGCTGCTGAACCGCCATTACCAAAGAAAATAATTTTATTCTTTTTCTTAAGTGCTTTTATGATTTCGCTAGACGCTAAAACTATTTTATCTACATTAGCATCTAAGGTTTTCTTTTTTACCTCTATTGACTCTTGGAATATTTCTCTAACTTTATTTTTCATAATACAATTCCTTATGCAGAGAAAACCTTTGCAATTTCATAAAGATGTTTATCAATCGTTTTTCTTTTTCTAACGGCTTCTTCAATATTTACATAACGTATTTTATTATTATGCAAGCTTACCATCTTGCCAAACTTGTTTTCTTTGACAAGCTCAACTGCTCTTACTCCAAAACGGGTTCCAATAATCCTATCATATGCAGTAGGAGTTCCTCCGCGTTGAATATGTCCAAGTACACTTACTCGAGTTTCATATTCTGTTTTCTCTTCAATAAGCTTTCCTAACAATTCACCTACATTACCAGACCTTTGAGATTTTCTTCTTTCCTTATCTTTATAAATAGGATGATCCTTTATCTGCGCTCCTTCAGAAACAACAATAACGCTAAATGTCTTTCCTCTTTTATGTCGTGACTTCAACGATTCACATACCTCGTCAATGTCAATCGGATACTCTGGCACAAGAGTAATATTTGCTCCACCCGCTATTCCAGCCTCAAGCGCAATCCACCCAACATATTGACCCATAACTTCAATAACCATAATGCGATGATGAGATTCAGCTGTGGTATGAAGTCTATCTATACATTCCGTTGCAATATTAACGGCTGTATCAAATCCAAAAGCATAATCTGTCCCAAAAAGAGCATTGTCAATAGACTTAGGAACACCAACAACAGGAATAGAATAATGTCTATATAGATCTAAAGCTATTTTTAATGTATCCTCGCCTCCTACTGCAATAAGAGCATCCATTCCGCTGCGCTTAAAATTTTCTGCCATTTTCTTGGCAACTTCTTTTTCTACGGGAGGAGAAAATCTACTCGTACCTAAAACAGTTCCGCCGCGATCTAATATTCCTGAGGTTGCTTTCATATCAAGTATTCGCATATCTCCGTTAACAAGGCCATCCCATCCATTTTTTATACCAGTTACAACATAACCTTCCTGAATTGCCTTTCTAACCACAGAACGAATAACAGAATTTAAGCCAGGGCAATCAGCTCCACCTGTCAAAATACCGATTTTTTTCATTTATGTCCCCTCTCTATGCTCTATATCCCTGAAAAGGAATATTTGCGTCATTCTCGTCTGCATTATCTTCTTTTTTTACTCTTTTTCTTTCTTTATCAAGAAGAATCTTTCCTACGTATATTGATATATCTACAGCCTCATCTAATCCAATCATATCCTGAATTTTATCCTTAACTAACTCTTGCACCTTTGACGTTATTTCTGGAATATTTACCTCTGCAGCTAAAACCAAGCTTATCTTAAACTGCAACCCCTTCTTAGATGTTTTTATGCTAGATTTAAGGTCCTTTATCTCTTCTAATTTTAAAGCTGTACGCTTTACAGTATCTTCTAGCGCAAGAAGAGAAACACTTACTCTTCCAGATGGATTATCAAAAGCAATAACTTTGTTTTTGTTAATATTAACGGTAAACATTCTATAAAAAAGAAAGTTCTTAAATAAAATAATCACCGCTATTACTCCAATAGCCATTCTTAAATTAGTATCAATATACGCGGCAGAAAGAAATGCCATGATATAGTTAATATCCAACAACTGAAGAACAAACGCTATTAAAAAACATCCTGCAAACAAAACAAATGTAACATAAAACAAGACAGCTACTCGTGTAAAAAACTTCATTTCTGCCCCCTCTATTACTTAAATTTAGTTAATACTATTATTTAGATTCTTTCCCAAAATCCATTGAATTCTCTAGAAAATGAGTAGAAATATCACCTTTTAAAAATGTTGAATTCTTCAAAATTTCGCTATGAAGCCCGAGCGTTGTCTTTATAGGACTTACATAAAATTCTTGTAGAGCACGAGACATTGTTTGAATTGCTTCCTCTCTTGTATTTCCAAAACAAATCAATTTAGCTACCATAGAATCGTAATATGGACTAATTGTATATCCAGGATAAATATGCGTATCGACTCTTACATTGTGTCCTCCGGGAAGATTCAATTGCTCAATTTTCCCTGGGCAAGGCATAAAATTATTATAAGGATCTTCGGCATTTATTCTACATTCAATAGCAGCACCTTTTATCTTTACATCAGCTTGTGTTAAACTCAATTTCTCTCCAGAAGCTATTCTAATTTGCTCTTTAACAAGATCTATTCCCGTGACCATCTCTGTTACAGGATGCTCTACTTGTATGCGCGTATTCATTTCCATAAAATAAAACTCATTATCCTCGTCTAAAAGAAATTCAACGGTTCCAACACCTCTATAATTAGAAGCTTTTGCGGCCTTAACAGCTGCAGATCCCATTCTCTTTCTTAAGTCTTCATTTAGCGCAGGAGATGGCGCTTCTTCTATCAATTTTTGATGACGTCTTTGTATACTACAATCTCTCTCTCCTAAATGAATTGTATTACCATAATTATCTGCAATAATTTGAAACTCAACATGACGAGGGTCTTCTATATATTTTTCTATATAAACATCTTCATTCCCAAAATTTGCCCCAGCTTCTTTTTGTGCCATAACAAATGAATTAACTAAAGTCATATCATTATGACAAACTCTCATACCTTTTCCTCCGCCGCCAGAAACAGCCTTTATAATGACTGGGTATTTAATCTTTTTAACTATCTCCAAAGCTTCTTCTTTTGTTTCTACTACTCCCTCTCCACCTGGCGTTAAAGGAACACCGCTCTTTTTCATTGTTAATTTTGCAACAACTTTATCTCCCATAGATCTTATAGTTTCCGGAAGTGGTCCTATAAAAGTAATATTACAGGATTCACATATCTCAGCAAAATGAGCATTTTCAGCTAAAAATCCATATCCAGGATGAACTGCTGCAACATCTGTAACCTCAGCTGCCGAAATAATTGCGGGTATATTAAGATAACTATCTATGCTTGATGCAGGTCCAATACAAACCGCCTCGTCAGCAAAACGAACATGAAGAGACTCTCTATCAGCTTCAGAAAATACAGCAACAGTTTGTATCCCCATTTCCCTACAAGCTCGAATTATTCTTAAGGCTATTTCGCCTCTATTTGCTATAAGTATTTTTGAAAACATATCACTCTTTCAATGTTAAATTGTAAAATTTTATACAGCTTCAATAATAAAAATTGTTTGTCCAAATTCAACAGGTTGAGCATTTTCAACCAATATAGAAACTATTTTTCCACGAACTTCCGACTTTATCTCGTTCA
>JAVCCJ010000025.1 GCA_030765585.1 Candidatus Zapsychrus exili
CAAAGGATAGATTTATTCCTGATCCGAATGATTATTGATTTTTATTCTAGGCGGAGAAGATGTGAGTCCAGTGTTTACTTAAAATCAAGAAGCTTAGAAGGAGTTAATTTTAAAGCTTTCGCTATTTTAGCGATAGTGTCTATTTTTACTGCGCCAGGTTTATTAGATTCAAGACGTTGATAGTAGCGAACATCCATTTCAAGACGCTCAGCCATTTGTTCCTGGGTTAGATGGAATCGTTTTCTGAGGGTTTTGAGTCGTCGAGCAAATTGAAGTCGTATCTCAGGGGTTAACATAGCTTTATTATAGGCGACACGGCCTACAGCACCACGGTATTGCAATACCGTAAAATCCCTTGCATCTCTAAAGACCCTATTGTATTATGGGGGCATGCAAAAGGAGGGGCCATGAAAATGAAATTTATCCTGTTGTTGTTGTGTGTTAGTTTGTCTGGCTGTGCGACTATGTTTGAAGATGTAAGAATAGCACAAGCAGAAAGACAAGAGAAATTCTATATCGGAATGACCATTAATGAAGTTATTCAAATTATTGGGAGGCAACCTAATAGTATATCGGACGGATGGAGGACAGAAAATACGAGTGATGGAGTACATAAGGTATGGATTGTGAATGGAGGTGGCATGGGCGGAAACTTTGTTAGGACATACACCTTTAGGTTTAAAGATGAAAAATTAGCTAGTTGGGGCTGGCAATAGATATGATGGATTGGTTAGGTGAAAAAATAATAAGGAGAATAAAGTGGCTGTTGTTGGTAAATTTGAAATTTTAAATAAAAAAATACAAAGATTGGTTAGAGAAAATTTAAATCAAAACGAAACGGTTTTATTTTGCCTTGTTGGTAACTTTAGTCAATCGCTTATTGCTCTTGATGAACGAATATTAGTTATAAAATCTGGTTTTATGGCTGGAGCAACTTTCGGTAGCCGAGTGACAAGTCTTCATTACAAAGATATAACAGGCATTGAAGTGAACACGGGGCTTCTGACTGGAGTTATTGAAATTTCTACTCCAAGCTATCAAGGCACCAGAGAAAAAGATTGGTGGGCTATGGCTCGAGATAGAGATCCTATGAAAGTCTCAAATTGTATACCTATTGAAAAAAATAAGTTAAAAGAATATCAACCATATTTGGAAAAACTAAGACAAAAGATAAGAGATGCAAAAAATACTGTAAATTTAAATTCTCACGATGATGGTAAGAGTATTGGCTCTGAATTAGAAAAACTAGTTTCATTGTATTCTTCGGGGATGTTATCCAACGAGGAATTTGAACAAGCCAAGAAGAAACTGCTTAGTTAGCTAAAGGGATAGTTAAAGAAGAAATAAGGGTGCAGCATGAAGAGATTTGTATTATTTTTAATCCTTTTATGTTTTCTATTTTCAGGTTGCGCGACTGCACGTCGTAAACAATATGTCCAGAAACATCCTCAACTTGATGAGTATCATAAGAAAGCGATTTTAGGAGGCAGTATTTGTAAAGGTATGACAGCAGAGGAAGTTATTGTGTCTTGGGGGCAACCTGATAAATGGGGTAAAGCTGGTTTCTTTTCTTCTGCTGAAATAGAATGGATATATTATGGGGAGTGGCATTATGATAGATTTGGAGACTTTACGGAATTAGTTTGGTGGAGACATATATTTTTTAGAAAAGGGAAAGTAGTTTCTTGGAAGAAACGTTTACATTGGCGATATGAATAGAGCTGAGGCAATAGATATAGGATAAAGGAAAATGACCCAGCAAGATGGATAGCACGCAATAAGGGGTATTGATAGTTAGGTTATTTTCTTCTTGTTTAAAATGCTCAAAAGTATTAAAATATGAGCTACCACAAAGAGTGGCTTAATGAGCAAGTAACAGTTTAAGATAGAAGGCGTTAGGACATTCCTAGCGCCTTTTTGGATTAATAAATGAGAGAGCCTTTAGAAAACAAATTCAAGGATAATTTCAGCTTAAATAAGGAGCTTAATGACATAGTTTCTGAGGCAATTGAAGTTTTTAATTCCAAGAAGCTGCAAGAAGCCGATGTAGATTTGTTTGGAGGGATTTCACTCTCGATATTAGCAAAAAATAGAAAACATTATAATTCCGTTCAAGAACTCTGCAAGCTAGGTTTCGGTGAAGAAGCGGGCCTGATTGTTAGAAGTATGACAAATGCATTAATCGATTTGACCTATATTTTTAGATGCGGTAAAGATGAGTTGTCGGAACGATTTGTAAGATTTGATTGGGTTGTTAAGAGACATAAAATTGCTATAGCTGATATGTTGGATGAACATACGTATTTTATTAAGAAAGATCAGAAAAAAACTGAACAATGGGAACAAAGAAGAGAAGAGGTTGAGGCTGAAGTGGAGAAATTCTATAAAGATTATAAATGCGAACAAACTAAACATGATTGGTCGGGATATTCTATCAAAACAAAGGCAAAAAAAGCTGGTAAGGAGATTGAACTATTGTATAACACAGTATATCGATATAATTCGGACATAGAGCATAGTAACGCAACTGCATTAAATAACTATGTTAAAACTGATGTGCCAGGTTCAATGCAGTTTATGTCTGAGCCAGGGGAGAATCATGTTGAAGAGAATTTAAGAGAGAGTTTTAATATTTATCTAAGAATAGCTATAATCTTTTTTGACTATTTTAAATTATCAGAATTTAGTGAAAAGGCGAGTAAATTAACCGCTGAGTTTTTAAAGATATATAAAAAAGAATAAATTTTCGGGAGAAGAGACTATGGATTGTTGGCTGAACTTAGGGATTAGTGGAGGGGGTTGTTGGCCCAGTAAGGAAGAAAAGATTAATTTCGGTGGTCATGAGCTTCTCTTAAAACCTGCAACCAGGAAAACAGAGCAATCTGTTCATGTCAATCTCAGGAAGGAAAAAATATCTTGGATTGATGCAATGACTCTTGTCAACAGATTCTTAAGCATCCTTTCATGGTGTGGTGGTGGTAACAAAGGTATGGATGTTATAGATGGTGCTGGTGTGTCTGGAAGTGTAGCCCCTGTTACTATACCATTAAGAACAAGAATGATAGGCTCCTCAATTGCCTTTCCGTTTTATCGAGATGTAGAGAAAGATTCAAAAGCATGCTTAGCTCTTGCTCTTTACAGGGAAGGTTTAGTCATCGATTCAGTGCCTTTGTCTTTCTTAAGTTTCTTTAAGATTATAAATATCTTTTACAATGACAAAACTATAATCGAAGGCTTGAGAAATTTGCTTCCGCAAATAAAATACGAGCATGTTAAGAAAAGAATTGATGAACTTAAAGAGTCGGTCAAGGATATTGCAAGGTATTTATATGAACGCCGATGTGCGATTGCTCACGCGTTTACGGACCCAACAATCGATCCTGATAATGTGACAGAATCAAGGGATGTATCTCAAGATGTATGGATTATAAGAGCTGTTGCGGATTATTTAATAGAGAGCAGATTGGGTGTTTCAAGATCGATTCATGGTTCTTAAAATTGTATAAGATTACATGCGGTGACTGTTAATGTCCAGTTCCAAAGGAATGGACAGCCCTATCTCTTGATTTCTCAAAGAGTTACGGAATTTACAGCCAAGAAATACCGGACAAATAGGACAAATTAGCGAGGGAACTGCCTCTCAGTAATTGAATTTTCTTGCCAATACTCTATAATCCTAATATAATAAGGACTTGTAAATAAGGATAGGTTTCCTAGGGTGGTACGGCTCAGGGACCCCACTTCTTCGCTCTTCTTCGTCCTTTGGACTTCGAAGAGCTTCGAAGTGCAAGCGTTGATAATTGGCGGGAATCGAAGAGGTCTGTGAGCGAAGAAG
>JAVCCJ010000062.1 GCA_030765585.1 Candidatus Zapsychrus exili
AACCAGGAGATGTTTTAAAGACATTTGCAGATATTTCAGATTTAGAGAAGGATATTGGATTTAGACCGCAAATAAGTATAGAAGAGGGTTTATCAAGGTTTGTGCAATGGTATAGTGAATATTACAATAAGAATTCGCTATAAATGAAACTTTTAATAAGATTTACGAAATAATAAATGAAACACTATCAGGGAGAATGAGCTTGAAGAAAACTTTGAAAAAAATCTATAAAAATCCGAGTATATTACTTTTGCATTTAATTCAAACAGCTCCGTTTAGATTATTATCCGATAAATTATATTTAAATATCAGATATAGGCTTAGAGTAAAGAGAAAATTAAACTTAAAAAACCCGGAAACTTTCAATGAAAAACTGCAGTGGTTGAAAATAAATGACCGAAACCCTATTTATCCTGAAATAGTTGATAAAAATACTGTACGAGAAATTATTGCAGATAAAGTGGGAGACAAATATTTAGTTCCGATAATTGGAAAATGGGATAATGCAAAAGATATAAATTTCGATAAATTACCTGAGCAATTTGTATTAAAATGCACTCACGATTCAGCCAGTTCTGTCATTTGTGGAGATAAAAGAAAACTTAATATTGAAAAGACTCGAAAATACTTGAACAGAAAATTAAAGCAAAATTATTACTATATTGCCCGTGAGTGGCCATATAAGAACCTAGAAAGAAAAATTATATGTGAAAAGTATTTAACAGACGGTTCTGAGGTTGGTTTGCGAGACTATAAAATATTTTGTTTTCATGGAGAGATTAAATTCATAAGAGTTAATTATATGACACAAACAGGTCAAAGGAAAAAAATGTATGATACCAACTGGAATATGATTGAAGACACCATGAATTTTGTTCCGGATGATAAAGTGATTGATAAACCAAAGGATTTAGCTAAAATGGTAGAAATAGCCGAAATTCTATCTAAAGACTTTATTCACCTACGGGTAGATTTTTATTTGGCAGAAAATAAAATCTATTTAGGAGAGTTAACCTTATATCACGGTTCAGGGTCAAACTGGTTTAGAACGATAGAAATTGAAAAGAAACTGGGTAGTTATATAAATCTTGACTCATTGAAAGAGGTAATATGAATAAACCCATTAGAGTACTGCATATAGTATTAATTATGAGCAGAAATGGTGTGCCCAATTTTATAATGAATTATTATAGAAATATTGACAGAAGTAAGGTTCAGTTTGATTTTGCTGTTCATTATAGTAGAAAAGCAAAATATAATGATGAGATTCTAAAACTTGGAGGAAAGATTCACTACATTGGTTCCGAAAAAAGCTTTTTTACTTACTTTAGAAATTTGAGAAAGGTTTTGAAAAACAATGATTATGATGCAGTTCATGCTCATATTAACTTCTATAATCTTTTTGTAATCGTAGTAGCTTTAATAAGCGGGGTAAAGGTAAGGGTATCTCACAGCCACAATTCATATATAGAAGTTTCTCCTTTTAGGCGATTTGTGAAAAATATCATGAAAGTATTAATTAATTTATTGGCTACAAAAAAGCTGGCATGCTCTGAATTGGCTGCACAATGGCTATATGGTAAAAGGCAGTGGAGAAAAGGAAAAACGATGGTCATTAGTAATGCGATCCAAACAGATTTATTTAAGTATGACTCTGTTACTTCTTCCACAAAAAGAGCAGAGCTTGGTATTGATAATGAGCTTGTCATTGGCCATGTTGGTAATTTTGTATATCTTAAAAATCATGAATTTATAATTGATGTATTTAATGAAATATATAAGAAAAAGCAAGACACAAAATTATTTTTGGTGGGCAAGGGAGTCTTGAAAGAAAAAATAATTAAAAAAGTACATTCGCTGGGTCTTGAAAAGCATGTCGAATTTTTAGGAGAAAGAGATGATATAAGTGAGCTTATGCAGGCATTTGATGTTTTTCTTATGCCATCAATAGCAGAAGGTTTGGGTTTCGTATTAATTGAGGCTCAAAGCTGTGGATTAAGATGTGTAGTATCTGATGATTTACCAAAAGAAGCAAAAGTAGCAGATTCAGCAAAGTTTATCTCTTTAAAAGAAACCCCTGAAAAGTGGGCAGAGTTAATCTTAAATGAATCTAAAATTCAATATAATAAAGTAAAAATGAATAAAGTTGTAAGAGCAGCAGGATATAATATAAAAGATGAAGCAATTATATTAGAAAATATGTATTTGAATGCAGTGAAAAACAAGCAAATGTAATATGAGAGGATATAAAAAAGTTTGATGAGCAGCAGAAACATCGGAAAAGACAGTTTAAAAATCACTATGTCAAGAATGATAGCTCTTGTTATCAGTATGATTGCTGCTATGCTGCTGTCAAGATTTAGAACACTAGAGGAATTTGGAACTTATTCTCAGATTTATCTGCTTGCAACATTGTTTTCAACGATAATTCTTCTTGGAGTACCAAATAGCATAAGCTACTTTCTGGCAAGAGCTGAAACAGATGATGAAAAGCAAAAATTTCTTTCACTTCATTTTTTATTAAGCACCTCTTTAAGCTTACTGACCGGCCTTGTTTTGGCTGCAACTGCGCCGTTGGCAGTCAGATACTTTGATAATCCGATGTTAAAAAACTTTGTTTTTGCTCTTATGCTTTTCCCTTGGGCAAAAACCATGATAAACAGTATTGATGCGATTTATGTGATATACAATAAAACATCAAGACTTATGATATTTAAAATTGTAAACAGTGTACTGCTACTTGCGATTGTTATCATTACCACTGTCTTTAAGCTTGATTTTTTAACATATATGATTCTTTTTATAGGGGTACAGGTATCATTTGCAGTTCTGGTTTATATAATTGTTGCCAGATTATCCGGACGACTTTATCTATGTTTTGATAAAAAGCTAACCAAAAAAATACTTAAATTTTCAATACCTATAGGCTTATCAGGTGTTTTAACTGTATTGAATATTCAAATGGATAAGCTTTTAATTGGAAAATTCTTTTCTACCGAAGAATTAGCCATATATACAAATGCAGCTAGAGAAATGCCGCTTACTATTGTTGGGGCTTCAATAACTGTTGTTCTACTGCCTCAATTAATCAGATTATTTAAAAAGAATAAAAAGAAACAAGCTATAAATCTCTGGAAGGATTCTATTGTAATTTCATATATATTTGTATGCTTTTTTGCCGTTGTTC
>JAVCCJ010000067.1 GCA_030765585.1 Candidatus Zapsychrus exili
GGAACGACGAGTCCAACTATTCCTTTAGTTGTAGGTTCAGGTGGAGACCCAGGTAGTGCAACTATTGCAGCATTTATAAATACAAATAATGGTGGTGCAGCTTCTATAATGATACAGAATGATGTGGATAATAGTGCAGTTGAAACTAATGAAATTATTAGTCGTGCTGCTAATCGTAATAATGGTAAAATTCTTTTTGGAAGAGATGCTGACCAATCAACTGCAGATAATGCAGATGGTTTTCTGGCTCTTTATACAGCATTGAATGGTAATAATGTAGAGGCAATGAGGATAGACAGCGACGGCAACGTCGGCATCGGGACGACGAGTCCAGCTGAATTACTACATATTAATAACTCAACAGTTAATGCAGAAGCAGCAATAATTGTAGAAGGTGGAAATGCTGGAGATGGAGCAATATACCTAACTGAACTTAACGCTGCTGGAACTCACGGTCACGGTGGAAAAATAGTTTATGACGGTGGAGATAATAAAATGTATATACAGACGGGAATAGAAGGAAGTTTAGCTACAAGAATGACATTCTTAAGAGATAGTGGCAACGTCGGCATCGGAACGACGAGTCCAGGGGCGAAGTTGGACGTGGCAGGTATAGGGCATTTTGATGACCTTGTGGAAGTAGCTGCAATTGGAGAAGCTTGGTTCCAAGCGGTTGTAGGTAGTAGCGCTGGTTTATTTGGGAACGATGGAGTACAGACATATATTTATGATGCCTCAAACCCAATTGGAATATGGGCTGGGGGTACGGAAAAAATGACAGTTCAAGATGACGGCAACGTCGGCATTGGAACCACGAGCCCAAATCAGAAGTTGCACGTAAACGCAGTTATGCAATTATCTCCAACAGATTCTCCTGGTACTTGCGATGCTGCGGCTGAAGGCTCAATTTATGCTGATGATTCTTTAAATGAGCCATGCTATTGCAATGGAAGTGCTTGGACACAATTTGATGGCGGTGGCGGGTGTTAACTTTTTATTCGGTTCCGTAATTTTTAAGTGAACCTTAGGTATTTTATTAACATCTGAGGTTAAAAATTACCTCACGTTTTTTGTTTCTCTTAAGCTATTTTGTATAGATTTCGTGAGATTTTTTGTTTTAAATTCGTGAGGTAGTCCTCAATAAAAAATTGCTATTAAAACAATTTTATTTGACAAATAATCAAAATTATGTTATTCTTTTATCATTCGTCTATGCAAGCGCATAAGCTTGCTAACGTATAAACTAGAAAAAACGAGACAGGCTTTATTATGGCTTACCAAAAATCCTATGGAAAATATACTTACGCTGGGTATAACAAAAAAAGCAAAACATCTGACGCGGGCAATTATCGAGTAAAAAGCCCTGTAAAGTCATTCAGAGATTTGGAAGTTTATAAACAAACTACGTTTCTCTCTTCCGAAGTATATCGCTTAAGCAAGTATTTTGAGCGTGATTCCTTTGTATCAAATATTATTCAAAGTGAACCTATGGCTTCAAACGCAGCTTCAGAGCGATTGATACAAGTCGATAAATCTTTTTTAAATGAAGAGTGGCAATACCTAAAAGAAACTTCAAGAAAGATACCTGTTTGGATTACAGAAAGCTATAATGATAAATTCACAGATATCAAATTAGCTTTAGATAAGCTTGAAGGTGCTGTTAATTCAATATCACTTATGGTCTCACGATTTGATTTTATTTTGGCGTGTTTGAATGACGACTCTACTGACACCAAAGCTCTTCGTGAAAGAATTTTAAGCGTTATAACAAATTACAATCGCCAAAAGATAAAAATCCTTAATCTAAAGAAAGCATGGGCTCGAGTTTTCTCAAAAAGCGAAAAATAAATTTATAGCTATGCAAAAAAAATATGGATTATTAAGTAATAATAAAGATGATTCTGACGATTCTGAAACAAATCTAGCGGTCGCAACACCAAAAGAATGCCCTTATTGCAAAAGTAAAAAGATTACTAAAAGCGGTTTGCGTAAGAATAAATACATTGATGTCCAGTTATACGAATGTAGAGATTGCCAAAAACGATTCACTCCTGTCATAACAAAATATCGAAGTTATCCCCTTCAAGTTATTATTACCGCACTTACTCTTTACAATGAATTTTATTCTTTTAATGAGATCGCTAAAGCTGTAAGCGCGGAATTTGGTATAAATATTTCTGATAAGAATATAAAAAATTGGCTTAAAGATTTTAAGGAATATCTACCATTTTTACGTATGCGAGAATTTGCTAAAGATAAATTTAATCCAAAAGAGGCTATTGAACGTGTTCATATGTTTCATGGGCAGATATATGATTATCAATATCACAGGGCAAAGCTTCAAATGATATTAGAGGAAGATTTTAGGAATAATAAATTTAAACCTTTGCGAGAATTTCTTGATCTGGTTTCTGCGGAATGCCCACATCAAGTATTTAAGGAAAGCTCACAACGCGCCTCTGAATTTAAAAATATTTTTAATATGGATCAAGTACGAATTACTCCAAAGGCCGGTAATATTGCTTGTCGTTCGGCTGGCTTTGTGCTTCAGGCAGTATCAAATAATAAAAAGCGCCATGAAACGCTTCAGAGATTTATGCTCGCAAACGATTCTGTAACAGTAGCGGTTGAGGTACCAGTACTTTTAGATTCCGATGATTTAAGACATTTTCGCGACAGGCTTGGCTTTGATGTTCCACCTAAGCTCAATGACAAAGAGGTTATAACAGGGCATATTGATTTATTGCAGATTAGAAATGGCTGTGTTCATATTTTA
Source organism: Candidatus Zapsychrus exili (assembly GCA_030765585.1). Lineage (GTDB taxonomy): Bacteria > Omnitrophota > Gorgyraeia > Zapsychrales > Zapsychraceae > Zapsychrus > Zapsychrus exili. The sequence goes on from JAVCCJ010000067.1 coordinate 2,777, forward strand.
GATTATAAGCCTTCTGCAAAAAAGGTTAAACCGATAGAGCAATTAACGCTTTACGCACTCGCATTAAGCAGGCTTACAACACTTAGGTTGTTTCATTTTAAATGCACTTGGTTTGACAAAGAGGATTATTTTGAATTCTTTCCTTTACATGTTGTTTATAAGAAAAGGAAGAAGAAGCGACCGGAAAAAATGCGAGGATTACCAGCACCAGATGTTGGTATAAGGCTTGCGTAGGGGCGGGGTCACCCCGCCCGAATGATGCATACACAAATCAAATAAACGGGTTGGGAAACCCTGATAATGGGAGCGGAAACCGCGCCCGTACGAATTTGACATTATTGATTAGATATGGTATATTATAGTCATCGTATTGACTTAATTAATATGAATAGGGTTATTTATGTACATAAAGCAAAAACAATTAGAAAATATTAAAAATCGCATTATTCCTTCAAAGGTATTTATTATTTACGGTCCAAGAAGATGTGGAAAGACAACACTTCTTAATAAATATTTAAAAAGCGTTGATCAAAAGTATTTGATGGTAAACGGTGACGACATAACTGTTCAGTCTATCTTAAGCAGTCAATCTATTGAAAAATTAAAGAATTTTGTTGGCAATAATAGGCTTTTGGTTATTGATGAAGCGCAAAAAATAGAAAATATCGGTTTAAATTTAAAACTTATTATTGATAATATTGATAGTATTATTGTACTGGCGACAGGATCTTCGGCATTTGATTTAGCGCAAAAGATCGGAGAGCCTTTAACCGGCAGAAAATTATCATTTCAGTTGTTTCCTATTTCACAGTTAGAGCTTTCAAATATAGAAAATGTTGCGCAGACAAAATCTTTGATTGAAAGCAGATTGATTTACGGGTCATATCCGGAAGTAATTTTGCAAAATGATAATACTTGTCGTATTGAATACTTAAAAGAGGTGGTAGGGTCTTATCTTTATAAAGATATTTTGGAGTTAGATAGTATTCGTAGCTCGGATAAATTGATACGTTTATTACAATTGCTTGCTTTTCAAATTGGTAAGACAGTTTCTTGCGCCGAATTAGGAAGTCAGCTTACAATGAGCAAGAATACTGTATCGCGATATTTAGATCTTCTTGAGAAATCTTTTGTGATTTTTAGAATAGGTGGATTTAGTCGCAATCTTAGAAAAGAGATTGCAAAGATATCTCGGTATTATTTTTATGATGTAGGTATCAGAAATGCTGTTATCAATAATTTTAATACCTTTGATATGCGAAATGATTTGGGTGAATTGTGGGAGAACTACATTATTGTAGAAAGAATAAAAAAACAGCAGTATACAGGTGTGTTTTCCAATAATTATTTCTGGCGCACTTATGATCAAAAAGAAATAGATTGGATTGAGGAGCGTGATGGAAAATTGTATGGATATGAGATAAAGTGGAAAAATAGTTCAAATTGTCCTAAAGAGTTTAAACAATCTTACCCAAATTCAGAATATGAAACAATAAATCAGGATAATTATTTGTCGTTTATATGTTAATAAAAAGATTTCCGTAGGCCTGCCTGACTGCCTTTGGTAGAGGCGGGCAGGGGCGATTCACGAAGAAATAAAAAAGAAGATTTTACAAAGTTGGGAGAGGTTAAAGTGCCTGGTATTGACTTAGGTACTTGGGAGCGCGATGGAATATCAGTTGACGCATTTGTTTATGCAGACATAGGGTCAGACCCTTCAGAATCAGAGGGTCTGACCCTAGATGATGTTGAGCTATTGCGTCGATTAGAACTTATGCCAATTACACATTGGAACTTTATAGATGATGATGATTACAATGAGCTGTATCCAGACAGACCTGTTTATCATATTGGTCCAGTAGCGCAAGATTTTTATAAGGCATTTGGATTAGGAAGCGCAGATACGCGCGTCAAATCAACTGATTTAGCTGGCGTGGCGCTTGCAGGAATAAAGGCATTAATTGCTCAGAACAAAGAATTACGTCAAAAATTAGACGCGCAACAAGAAGAGCTTCAGTTGCAACGAGAAATCAATACTAATTTTGAGTCCCGCTTAAAAGCGTTAGAGCAGTAGAAATATCCAAAGGTACCTGCTTCTTTTTTGAAAAAAGAAGCAGGTACCTTTTTTATTTGACATTTTTTGCAGAGTACTTATAATATAAGAAATTAATAATTCCCCCAGAGACATATCGATTTCCCTCATAAATATTAGGAGGGATTTTTTATGCCTAGAAGGCCTAGACTGCAAGATGCTGGTTTTATTCATCATGTATTTTCAAGAGGAAATAATAGAGAGAAAATATTTAATTTTCAAGAAGATTTTCAGCGGATGATAGAGTTTATTATTGAAGCTCGAAAAAAACACGACGTATATCTGTACAATTATGTACTAATGGATAATCATCTACATTTTCTCATAGAACCTAAGAGTTACGGAAGTTTGACTCAATTCATGGAATATGTTTTAAAAAATTATGCAAAATATTTTAATTATCAGAATGATCGCGTTGGACATGTTTTTCAAGGCAGATATAAAGATTTAATTATTCAAACAGAAACTTATTTTTTTAGATGTTTGTGCTATATTGATTATAATCCTGTAAAATCTGGATTAGTAAAAAATGCAGCAGAATATACTTTTTCAGGACACAATAGTTTAGCTTGGGGTAAAGAGAGCCAGATTAAGTTAGATTGTCACGATATATATAAAAAACTTGGCTTTACGGATAAAGAGCAACAACAAGTTTATAGAGAGATATTACCTTCTTTTAGATATGATAATCTTAGCATTGAGAAGAAAAGAAGCTCCGTGTTGGGAGATAAAGATTTTAAAGATAAGATAAACAAGAAAATAAAAAGGTAAAGAGTAAAGGTACCTGCTTCTTTTTTAAGAAAAGAAGCAGGTACCTTTAAAAGGAGATATTATCATGGTAAAAGTATTATTAGTTGGAAGTGGAGGGTTTATTGGCGCGGTATTGCGATATTTATCAGGAGTGGCAATATATCGATTTGCAAGCGCTGCACAATTTCCATACGCAACGCTTTTTGTAAATGTACTGGGATGTTTCTTGATTGGGTTTCTTATCAAGTCGCTTGGAGAATCATCATTATATTTATTTATTATAGTTGGAGTGCTTGGAGGATTCACAACATTTTCATCTTTTAGCCTAGAAACGCTATCACTTTTAAATAATGGTGAGATAATCAAAGCTGCATCAAACGTTATCTTCAATGTGATTTTATGTCTTTTTGCAGTATGGCTGGGATATTATTTAAAAATTAAAATGTAATACAGTAAGGGGTCGTACCCCCCCCAAGGGTACGACCCCTATTAATATGAAAATTAAATCTTACATATTCGATATGGACGGTGTTATCACAAACACTATGCCAGACCATTACAAATGTTGGCACGATATTTTCTTGCAAGAAGGAATTCGCACAACGCACGCCGAGGTCTATCTTCGCGAAGGACAGAAGGGAATAGATTCTGTATTAGAAATCTTTGCTGAGCACAATAAGCTATTACAAAACAAAAAGCAAAAGAGATTTTAAATAGAAAAGAGAAGATGTTTGGTAAACTTTTCGTAGGGGTGATTCCATGTAATCACCCAAATAAAAAAAGGGCGAAAACATGGTTTCGCCCGTACGAAACAAATTTTATAGTTGGAGCGAGAACATTCTTAAAAGATTTAAAAAAGCAAGGCTTTAAGCTAGCACTTGTTACAGGGTCGGCACATAGTGAAATAAAAAAGATTCTTCCAGAAAGAATATATAACCTTTTTGAAGTCATTGTAACAGGGTCTGATGTGAAAAACGGAAAACCACATCCTGAGCCATATTTAAAGGCAATAAAGGCGCTTAAGATAAAAAAGACGCAAGCAATTGTTATAGAGAACGCACCTTTCGGAATTAAATCTGCAAAAACAGCAGGGCTGAAGTGTTATGCAATAGAAACGTCATTGCCAAAGAAATATTTAAAACAAGCAGATAAAATTTTTGAGAATATAAAATCTTTGCGTAGGGGCGATTCCGCGTAATCGCCCAGTATAAAGGGCGAAAACATGGTTTCGCCCTTACGAATTTGACACAATAACATCTTTGATTTATAATATAATAAATCAATAAGGTCATCCCCCAGAGAAGAGTTCGATTTTCCCTCTAATATTAGGGGGATTTTTTATGCCTGCAATTTTTCTTCCCAAGCGCAAATCAGTTCGCCTCAAGCATTATGATTATAACCAAAAAGGTACATATTTTGTCACGATATGTGTATACGAGCATAGGCATTTGTTGTGGAACAAAATAAAGGGCGAAAACATGGTTTCGCCCGTACGATTGAATAAGATCGGTATGATGATTGATAAATGGTGGCAAGAAATTTTTGAAAAATATAAAGATGAAATCAAGTTAGATGAATACATTATTATGTCAAATCATATTCATGGAATCATCCACATCGTAGGGGCGATTCCGTGTAATCGCCCCAATAAATCAAATATAAAAAACACATACAATGGCATCGGCAAATACATTTCATGGTTTAAAAGAATGTCGACAAATGAATATATTAAAAATGTTAAATTGAACAATTGGCCGCCATTTAATACCCGATTTTGGCAACGTAATTATTATGAACACGTAATAAGAGATGAGGACGATTTATTGAGAGTGCGAGAATATATTATAAATAATCCTATAAATTGGGACAAAGATGAATATAATATAGAAAAATAAAGGAATAAAATTTGAAAATATTATTAACAAATGATGACGGGATTGAAGCAGAAGGGCTTTGGGCAATATACAAAGAACTAAAAAAGTTCGCAGACGTTATTGTTGTTGCGCCTGATACACAAAAAAGCTCTGTAGGTCATGGAATAACATTAGGTAAGCCAATTACACACAAAATCGTAGGGGCGAGGTCATCTCGCCCGAACGATAATAGACGCGGGAACGATTTAAACGGGTCGGGAAACCCGACCCCTGCTTGGCATGCCATAGGCGGAACTCCGTCTGACTGTGTTAAATTTGCATTAAACGTTCTTCTTAAAAAAAAACCAGACGCAGTTGTATCAGGAATAAACCTAGGCCCTAATGATGGACATAGTGTTTTTTATTCAGGAACTGTTGCAGGCGCGCGTGAAGGATCATTTGCCAATATACCATCTGTCGCACTTTCTCTTGCAACATTTAGAAAACCAGATTACAGTTATGCTGCAAAAGTTGGAGCAAAAATAGTAAAAATTATCGTAGGGGAGGGGTCGCCCCGCCCTTTATTCCCGGGCGCAGAAAAGTTAATGGGCGCGGAAACCGCGCCACTACTCAATGTAAACGTTCCAAATCTGCCTAAATCTAAGATAAAAGGGATAAAGAATACCTGCCAAGGCACAGTTCCGATTGTCGAGGTGTTTAAAAGGGGTCAGACCCCCTTGGGGTCAGACCCGATATATTATCTCTCCGGTAAACTTCCTAAAAAAAGAAATAATGATAATGAAGATACATATCTACTACAAAAAGGGTATGTTACGATTACACCGCTTCAAAATGATTTGACAGACAATGAATTTTTACGTACGGGCATCCCCGCCCCTACCCGTACGTAAAAATTAACGAATAATGATATATTGTAGGGCTGGGTTTCCCAGCCTAATTAACGGGCGCGGAAACCCCGCCCCTACGAAATTAATCCATTTTCCGCATTACATTTCTTTAATATATGATACAATTAATTTAGTATAAATATTAATATATATATCAATGTGGCGACAATCCGCAAAGGGACAGCCACCACAATCCACAATGAATAGTCTAAACAAAAAAATAACTTTTATAACAGCGCTAGCTTTCGTAGTATCCACCATAAATACAGGATTTTTGTTTGTTGGGACACCTGCCTTTGCAAACGCAGAAGATAAAGATGATTATAGCTATACCGATAAGCTATCAGATCAATATGGCGAATTAACAGACATAAAAAATAGCATTAAAGACGATATGAACTCAACAGAGGACTTTATTGAATTCTTAAGAAGTTCTATCAAGAAAAAAGATGTATTAATAGGCGAGCTTACAAAAGAAAAAGAATCTCTTTATAAAAAGATATTAAATATTGATAATCAAAAAAAAGCTCTTGAAGAACAATGTGCTTGTATAGATGATAGCGATATAAAGGCCTATGAGAAAGAAATCATAATAGAAGATTTAACCCTCCAGAAAGAATCCTTAATTAATCAAAATACATTCATAAGACAAGAAAGCATTGCGTTTACAGAAGAGCTAAAGAAATTGCGCGATTTAACTCAAGGCCGTGAACTAGATTTTCAAGTTAGGCTAGAAACAATAAAGGCTCCTTTAAATGACAAAATAGCTTTTCTTAATAATAAAATAAAAGAATTAAAGGGCTCTGTATCTAAAGACGAGGGTTTATTTAAGAAAGTGACTCAAGAACAACAAGTAGCAAAGAGAAACTTATTATTGTTAGAAAAGCAAAATAAAGAGCTTGAATTAAGGCTTGATGTTGCAAAAAAGGTTATAAGAGAGTCTACCAGCAATTTGGCTGCGCAAGAAGCAGAGCTAAAAAAAGATAAGAGAAAAGAAATAGTTCTGATAGAGAGAAAGTTACAATTTTCTGAAGAAGAAAGAAGAAGAAATCTTAAAAGTTCGCTTAAAACCCAATTGAAATATGACGCATTAAAACAAAACTTAGAAAATGAAACAAAATTAAAAGAAGAATTTCAAGCAGAGCTAAAAGAAAACCAGCAAAAACTCTCAAAGCTAGAGATACTGACTAAAGAAAATGAAGTAAAAGCAAAAAAAGAATTGAGCCTAGAGAAACAAGAGCGACAAAAAGAAACAAGTTATTTAGAAGGCGAATTATCTAAAGCAGCTGATCAAATAACGACTAATCAAGTTACGATAGATTCTATGAAGGAAGAAGAGCAGGCTCTTACCGCTCGCATAGGGGAGATAAAGTCAAATTCAAACATTGAACTTAATGCCTACTCAAATGAAGTAAAAGAATTAAGTAGTAAGTTGGTAATACAGGAAAAGGATTTTAAAGAAAATATTGAAAACCCTCTAAAGGATAAGATTAACTCTTTAGGGAGTGAGATTGATTCTCTTGCAAAAGTAAACTCAAAGAATGAATTCTTAATTAATAAATATATCGTCGAACGAAATGAATTAGCAGAAGATTTAAAGACAACAGAGCAAGAGAAAGAAACATTAAATAAATCTCTTGAACTAACTGAAGACTCTTTAAAAGAAACAGAAAAAAGACTAAATGCAGAAATAGATAGGTTGATTGCGCAAAATAAGAAAGAAATAGATTCTTTAGAAAAAAATATAAAACAATCTAGAAAAGAAAAAGAACAAACTTTAAATAATTATTTAAACTTAAAGCAGAAGCTTGAAACAACAAATAAAACTTTGCTGCAAGAAAAAAAGACTAAAAAGAATTTAGAGGGCGAGGTGCTAGAACTTCAAAGAAAAGTAAGTTCTATAAAATTAAAGACAAAAAAAGAACTAGAAGGCGTGCAAGCTGAATCTAAAAAGAATATCGACAGACTAAGAAAAACTATAGAGGAAAAACAGGCGCAGGCGCAAGTGCAATTGGATCAAGAAAAAAGAGTTTGGCAGAAAAAAATAGCAGAACTTAAAAATGATTTAACTGTTAAGACACAAGAAGCACAAGTGCAAAAGGGCAGAATATTAGAGCTTAAGAGTACAGCTGATGTTCAGATAAATGAAATGGTCGAATTAAAAACTTTAAACAACACCTTGGTATCTGAGTCTAAAGAAATAAACTTTAAGCTTAGTGAAAAAGAATCACGAATAAACAAGCGAATACTTAAGCTTAATGGTTCTCTAGAGGGCAAAATAAAATTCTTAGAGAAAGAATTAAAAGCTTTAGGCAGACAAGTTTCTATAAGAGTTGAAGATGAGAGAAGAAAGTTAGACGAAATATCTCTAATTAAGGATAAAGAAATATACAAAATAAGGACAGATCAAGGCAAAACATCTAATGAACTTGAGAGTACAAAAAAGAATTTAAAGACTCTTAAGGAAAATATTACACGCTTGACCGAGTCTAGCAAAAACTTAATAGAGGCTAAAAAGAAAATATTAAAATTAGAAAGTCAGGTAGCTCTTCTTAAAGATTTAGAAAAAGATCTTGTGGCGAGAAAGCTAACAGAAAAAAGGTTAGGACAAGAAATAGCTTCTTTAAAAGAAAATAATATAACGCTGGAGAATTCAAATAAAGATTTAAAAGAAAGAAATAAAAAAATTGTTTCACTTCAAAGCGAGCTCAAACTATCTAAAAACGCGCTTAAGAAAATTTCAAATAGTTTTGATGAGGTATTAGACCAAGAGAAGAAAGTTGTACGACTAGAAAGCGTAGAATTAAGAAAGAGAATTGAAAGTAATAAAAAAATAATGGGGCAAAAAAAAGACGAGATTAAGAAATATAAGCTAACTATAAAGTCAGCAGAAGCAAAAACAATACAAGCAAACAATAATTATTTTGCGCTTCAAGAAGATTTTGAAGAATTAAAAAAGAGCTTAGAACAGGAAAAAGGAAATTCAATAAAACAACAAGAAAAAGTAAAAAAGTCTTTAGGAGAAAAAATAGCTCGCCTGCAGCTTCAAATGATACAAAACAAAAAAGACACGGATCAAGAGAAAGATAATTTAGTTAAGTCATATGAAAATAGGATAAAAAAATTAAATGCTAATTTTTCAAACATAGAAAAACAAATAAAAGAAAAAGAAAAAGTTATAAATAAACTTGAAAAGAACGCAAACTCAGAAAAAATAAAGCTAGATGCGCAAATAGAATCATTAGAGAAAAACAAAGCTAAGCTCTATGAGGAGTCGCGATACTTAAAAGATAAGCTTAAGAAAACCGAATCTGTTTTATCTAAAAAGTATGCTGATGCCGAAGTTCCTTTAAAGCTTAAGATAAGAGATCTTAAAGAGCAACTAGCAAATGCAAAAGAACAGATAGAGTTAGATCCTACAGAAGATGTTATTGAGGCTATAATTGCAGACAAAATGATATCTGCCAGACTTCCTCTAGAGTCTAAAATATTATCTTTAGAAAAAAACATTGATACCTATAAGAAAAATTTAAAAGATAAAGAAGATAAATTATTAAGGACTATTTTAGAAAAAGAAAAGATAGATAAAGAATTGGCTGAGTCTCAAAAGCAATATAATCTGATTCAAAAAGAACTTGAAGGAGTTGTGTTGGGAGATAATATTTCATCTAAAAGAATAAAACAGATGCGTAAACCTCTTTTAAAAAAGATAGAACGTCTAAAACAAAAGACTAAGGAAAAAGAACAAGCCCTTGAAATTCGAGAAGAAAAAATAAAACGTCCTCTAGAGAATAGAATTACTTCTCTAGAAGAAAAGCTAGCCTTTAAAGATGAGCTCATACAAAGAAAAACAAAAGATGTACAAGAGATAACTAAAAAGAGTGCATCATCCTTTAAAAAAATAGCAACACTTGAAGATAAAAATGAAAATTTAGAGAGAAAAATGAAAGTGCTCGAGGCGAGATTAAAGGATTCTATTGAGTCAACCAAGAATAAAATAATGTCTGCTAAACTTCCGCTAGAAGATAAGATAAAATTATTAAAAGATACATTTGAGAATAAAAAGAGTGCTATAGAGGAAAAACTTAGCGTTGAGATAGTGGGCTTAAAAGAAAAACTAGATTTGCTAGGCAAGAGATTAAAAGAGTCAGAAAATGCAATAAGAGATAAAGAGATGGAAGTGGCAACAAAGGCAAAGAAAGAGAATGAGCTTAAAATAGATATTAAAAATTCTGCTATAGACAAAAGTATGCTTAAAAATGAAATAGATGCACTTAAATCCGTTTTAAAGAAGCAAGAAGAGTCTTTTAAAGAAAAACAAGATGCCCTAAAGCTATCTTTTGAAGATGATATGGCTAATCTTAAGGCCAGAAGCACTGATTTGGTTGAGTCGCTTAAACAAAATTTTGAAAATGAGAAATTAATACTCTTAAGAAATTTAGAAGATTTTAAGCTTCAATTAAAATTAAAAGAACCCAACTTTTTAGAGGACAAAGGAACTCTTAAATCTTTGCAAAGAGATAAAAAAGAGCTGATAAAGCAGTTATCAGAAGAAATCTTTAAAAAAGAAAATTTACTTAAGAACATAGAAGAAATTAAAATCGAATTCTCAGAAGAAGAGAGTATATATGATGATAAGATTAACGGCCTTAAAGAAAAGTTAATTGCTGCTGATAGAAATATTTCAGAAAAACAAAAAATAATAGAATCAATTAAGTCTGAAAAGAACAATATCTTAGCAGGATTTGAATTGATAACTAAAGAGCGTGATAATCTTAATACAAAAATAAAGAACAATGAAGAGCTACTTAAACAAAAAGAGCTAGATGCCGAGGAGAACTTAAAGGAAGCAACGATGTCTTTTGAAAAACAAACAGAGACATTGAAAGCCGAATTTAAAAAGCTAGAAGAGTCTTTGGCTCATCAATTGCAAGAGAATCAAAAAGAATCTCTAAAAAACACTAGCGCTTTAAACAAAGATATTGAATCTTTAAATAAAACGATAAAATCTCGTGATAAAAAAATAGTGTCTTTAGAGCAAGATAAAGGAAATTTATTGAAGCAAATAGAAGACAAAAGGTCGCAAGTAAGCTTGCTTAATACAGACTTAGTCAATATTAAAGATCGGCTAGCTGATATAGAAAGAAGTATTCCGGCTAAAATAAAAGAAGCGAAACGACCTTTAGAAGAAAAGCTGGCAGAACTTGTAGAGAGGCAGAAAAGCGATGAATCCAAAATTAAAGAAAAAGATAGTACAATCAAATCTGCCAAACGCCATAAAGAAGCTATGGAAAAACAATTGCAGACTATAAAAGAAGAAAAGTCAGATATAATTGTTAAAATGGATAAGTTGAAATTAAAATTATCAGACAAAGAAAAGGAAATTAAGCTTAGAGCTTCAAACACAAAAAACAAATTA
>JAVCCJ010000027.1 GCA_030765585.1 Candidatus Zapsychrus exili
ACTTTAGATGAATTTTACAAATCAATGTTTAAGACTAAAGATGCTCGAATAGAAATAGTAAATTTCTATTTAAATTATCAGCCAATATCTGCTGAACTTAGGAATATCTTGACTGGCGCTCTTGACGTTCTAGAAAATATCCCTAAAGAAGGCGATCAATACATACTAAAGCTAGATGACACAAAGAATATTAGTCTCGACTTATCATACGAAATAAACGAACTTAAAAAAGACCTGTTCTTTCTAGATAACTCCGCAGAAAGCTTCTATGCGCACTTATCCGAATTGCACAATAATTTTAATGCACAAGTAAACGAAACAACAGAAAAGCTAAGAGGCATTGCATTTAAAAACTTTATCACTGATAGGGATGGCACTGTTAATAATTATTGCGGCAGATATGTATCCTCTATACAATCTATATACAATGCAGTATTTTTAACTCGCTTTGCAAATAAAGACACAATAAATTCAATAATTCTCACCTCTGCCCCTCTTGATAATATAGGTCTAGCTGATATAAGTGTTACACAAAAGAATATGTTTATTTATGCTGGCTCTAAAGGGCGTGAGTACTTTGACAAACAAGGTGCTCGCCATTGTTTTCCTATAGAAGAAAAGAAGCAAAGAAAACTAACAGAATTAAACTCAAAATTATCTGACTTAGTAAAAACTCCGGAATACAAGATGTTTTCGCTAATAGGTTCTGGCTTGCAATTTAAATTTGGACAAACAACAATAGCTCGTCAAGACATTACAAACTCAATACTTGCGAAAGATTCTAACAATTTCCTTGAACTAATTGAACGTTTAGTAGATAAACTTGATCCTCAAAAAGAACTCTTTAAAATTGAAGATACAGGCAAGGACATTGAGATAATTCTTACCATTGATAGCAATGATAAAAACGAACAAGCAAAAGACTTTGATAAGGGTGATGGAATCAATTTTCTAAATGACAGCCTTAATCTTAAACTAAAAGATGGTCCAAATCTTATTTGTGGAGACACTTCATCAGATGTTCCAATGGTAGAAGCTTCCATGGCAAAAACAAATAACACTAACTCAGTATTTGTTACAACAAACGATGAATTAAAAGCAAAGGTTAGCGCTGCTTGTCCAAATGCCATGTTTGTCGATACTCCTGATGTTCTTATCGCCGCATTAAATAATCTTGGAAAATAATAAAAAAATAGCGACTCGCCCATAGGACAAGCCGCTACCTTTTTAAAAATTTCTATTTTCTTTATTAGTCTACCACTACCACTTCACCTTCTAATTGATCACGATATTTTTGCAGTTCCTCTTCATCGTACATAAGACCTTCTTTAAAATTACCGTAATTAAGCATTTTTATTTCATACTTAAGATCATCTATTTGCTTATCTTTTTCTGCAATTGTTTTCTTCATCTTACTTACATCTTGTTTTAACCCTTCTACTTCCAACTTAAACATATTTTCTTTTTCTTTAGAAGATGATATAAGAGCATCTTTTTTATTAATTGCTCTTTTAAGCTTCTCTATTTCCGAATCTTTTGCGTTTAATTGTTTCTTTAAGAGAGCTAGCTCAGAATTTAATTTTCTTATAGTGCCTAAAGCCTCCACAAGTTGTTTTTCTAAAGAAGCTATTTTGTCGTTTAACTCTTTTATTCGAGTTTCATATTTAGCTTTACTATTGAGCATCTCTTGCTCTTTTGCAAAAACTTTATTTTCTAATTGCTTTATCTTGCTGTTTTTGCCTCTCACTTCAGCCTCAAGACTCAATACTTGTCTTCCTAAAGCATCCTTTTCTTCTTTGCAAACCCTATCTACATCAGATAATTGAGACTTCAAGTCAGCAACAGTTTTCTGGCTATTGGCCAGTTGATCCCTCAAAGAATCTATTTGACCATTTAAACCTTCAATTTGACCATTAAGAACACCTCTTACACTCTCAATTTCCCCTATCTTTGCAGCCAAGTCCTTCTTAAGACCACTTATCGCGTTGTCTTTATCTTGAATCGTTTTCTCTAAATCAGCGATTCGTTCTTTGCAAACACCTTGCTCTTCTTTACAAGCCGTATTCGCATCTGACAATTTAGCCTTAAGGCCAGCAATAATTTCTTGACTATCAGCTAATTGTTTTTTTAATGAGTCTATTTGATTATTAAACGCGCCGTTTGTACCGTCTAATTCTCTTACTTTTGCGACTATGTCTTTTTCAAGCCTATTTGCTTCGCTATTCTTTCCTGCAATAACTTTTTCTAGTTCAGAAATCTGCTTTCTTAGAGCATCTTTCTCATCGCTATATGCCTTACTTTTATTCGATAAATCATCCTTAAGGCCAGCAATAATTTCTTGACTATCGGCTAATTGTTTTTTTAATGAGTCTATTTGATCATTAAACGAGCCCTTTGCGCCGTCTAATTCTCTTGTTTTTACGATTATATCTTTTTCAAGTTTATTTGCTTCGCTATTCTTTCCTGCAATAACTTTTTCTAGTTCAGAAATCTGCTTTCTTAGAGCATCTTTCTCATCGCTATATGCCTTACTTTTATTCGATAAATCATCCTTAAGGCCATCTATTCTATTGTTTAGACTGTTTTCTTTTCTTTGGAAACTTTCTTTTAAATCAGCTAATTTACGCTCCAAACTTTCAACTAAAGCTGTTGCAGAAGAAGCATTGTTCTTTTCTTTATTAAGTTCCGCTGTTAAACCTTTTGTTTTTTCCTTACATTCTCTTTTAGCTCTTGCTAGCTCAGCTTCAAGCTCTTTTATCCTTTTAGAACTCGGAACTTGTTTGCTTTTCTCTTTTGCTAATTGAGTCTTTAAGTCTTCTATTTCGCTTTTTAAACTAGCGATAGCATTATCTTTTGATACTAAACTTGAACTAAGATCGTTTATCTTAACATTAAGAGAGTAAACATCGCTCTTAAGAGAAGCTATCACTCCATCTGCATCTTCACGCATTTTGGTTTTTTCTTCAAGTAACAATTTAAGAGAAGTTATCTCAACGCTTAGCTTATCTTTTTCTTCTTTTAATTCTTGATTTTCATTTGCTAATGTTTGACTCTTTAATAAAAGATCTTGCTCTTTTTTTGCAAAATCTAAAGAAGCCTCATCTATTTCCTTATTCTTCTCTTTTAACTGTTTTGCAAGGTCATCTATTTTCATCTCTAAGGTCTTAACAACGTCCTCATCGCCAAGTATTTCTTGATTCTTTTGAGCTATCTGCCCTTCCAGCCCTAATATATTATCTGAATATGCTGCAAGCTCATTTTCTAATACACTTATCTTAATCTCATAATCTATTTTTTGTTTTTCTAAAGAAGCGATAGCGTCTTTCATTTGATCGTTCAGCAACGCTATATCATTTTCTGAATCTTTTAAAGCAACATCTTTTTCATCAAGGCTTTGTTTTAAATCAACTATTTGCGCATCAAGTATAGCTGCTTTATCTTTAAAAACCTTTAATTGCGCATCACTGCTTATATTTTGTTTTTCTAGAAAAGCTATTTTTTCTTTAAGCAGCTTAAGTTCTTGTTCAAACTTCTGTTTTGCAATAGCAAATCTTTTGCCAAATATATCTTCAGCGCTAACACTTGTATCATCTAATTGCTTTTCAAGCAAAGATACATTACTTAAAGCACTTTTAAGACTTGTCTGGCTTATAGCGTATTCCTGTTTTAAATTAAAATACTCACTTTGACTTTTTAATGCGCCTTCTGTTAAACTCACTATTTGCGTATCTTTTTGCTTATTTTGTCCTTCAAGCAAAGCTACCTTTTGATTTAGCCAATCAATTTCGCCTTGTATTTTTATTGCTTTTAAAGTATATTCTTTGTCCAAATGCATTAATTCTGCCGAAAGAAGCGCATTTTCTTTTTCTTTCGCATCTATTTTTCCTTCCAACAAAGCAACCATATCTCTATACTTATCTAAATCGTCATTTAAAACTAATGAGCTTTCATCATATTTACTAAGCGATATATTAGCTCCTTTAAGATCAAATTTAGCGTTAGATAACTTTTTTTCTAGTGCTGCTAAAATATCTTCATAACCTAATGCATCATCTTCATTGCTATCAAATTTGGCACGAAGTTTAGCTAATTCAGAGGACAGGTTGTCATTTCTACTTTCTGCGGAATTTAAATCTTTTAATGCTTGTTCAAGCGCATCTTCCTTGATCTTTAAGTTAACCAAAGAATCTTTTAACTCTTTGCTTAGATCATTTAAGCCTTCTTCAGATGCTAAAATATCATTGTTCAGCTTTAATATTTCTTCATCTTTACCTGTAAGTTTACCCGCAAACATAGACGCCTTAGAAAGTTCTCCATCTTTTAAAAGAAGTGATTGTTCTTTTTCTGATAATTTTTGCCTTAAATCAGCCACCTTGTCTTCTGCTCTCGCAAGTCTTTTCTTTAAATCATCAATTTCATATATCCTATCTTTTGCATCAGCATTCGTATCTCTTAATTGCGATTTTATTTCCCTTAGAACGTTTTCCATTTCTTCTATACGATTATTTGCATCTTCTAAATCTTTATTTTTTGACATCAAACTTGTTCTAGCGCCTATAAGGTCGCCTTTAAGGCCATCTATATCTTCTTGATTTGCTAAAAGCGCATCTTTTTCTTTTATTGCTTTATTTAAAGCGAGTAACTTTTCAACAAGAGAATCAACCTTGCCCTCTAGTCCATCTATACTATCTTGCTTAGTTTTATTACCTTCTTTTTCTTTTATCAGTAAATTCCTTAAATAACCTATCTCATCTGCCATTTTCTTCTTTAAAAGTCGTGCTGCATTATTGGACTCATCTTCCATTTTACGTATTATTTCATTCTTCTGCCTTAAAAGCTCTTCAAAGTGAAATTCTGAATTAGATGCTTTTTCATCAAGACTAGCTATTTTATTCTTATTTGACTTTAACTCTCTTGTTTTTTGTTCTAACTCTATTCTAAGACTTGTAAAATCTTCCTTCAGAATAAGTATCTTTTTGTCTCTATCAACAAGACTGGCTTCAATTCTTGCAAGTATTGACTTAAGCTCATTAAAGTTTACATTTGAACCCTTTTTAAGCAGTTCGCGTCCAAGTTCATCAATAAAATATTCCAATTGGCTAATGACCCTAAAAAGAGCTTTATTATGCCTTGTGAAATCTACCATTTTCTCTTGATAGTCTTCAATTTCAGATATTATTACAGCAGAACACGAGCTTGTTGTCTCTATGCTTCTAGTATTAGTGGTTAAAGCATGTGCGGGAATGCACAAAAATAAAAGTGCAAAAGAAGTTAAACAAAATATTAAACACAGTTTACTCAAGTTTTTCAAAGAAAGTTCTTTCATTGGTAGGTTCTCCATAGTTATGTAAAATATACAGGTTATTGTAAATCGTGGCTGGATTTATAATGCAGTAATATAAATATTCTTTATTACACTGTTCAATGAGTATACCGTTTTTTAAAATAGTGTCAAGAAATATATATCTAGGGGATATGGGCGTAAAAACACATCAAATAAGCACTTTTTATTGCGCGGATAAAATATCTTTTATTTTATAAATATCATTAAAAATGCATATCAGCCTATTATGAACCTCTTTTGAATCTATCTCGCTTAGTCCAGCACTACAATTGTCACACTTCTCTAATAGCGTTTCAGAAAAGTCTTTATGTAACTCTACTCTTAACGTCTCCATAGCCTCAACTAGGATCTGATTTTTAAGTATACAACATGTTCTTTTTCCCATTCTTTTTCCTCCAAATTATGACATATAAAAAATCTACTACTAGCATAACACAAACAAGCAGCACTGCTAATATTTTATAATCTTTAATATATGTTCTGTCCTACAAGCCTCTAAAAATTTCATCCCGAAGTTTAACATTGCCATCAATAGCTAGTTTAAGCATATTGAGTAGCTTTTCCTTATCTTTTGGAAATCTTCCCTCTAAAGACAAGTAGTTTGAAGCATGATTTGAGCGAAATATAGTTTTGTTTAACTCAAGCCCTTTTATGATATCATAAGCTTCACGCACAAGCTCTGTAGAATTTAATTCTTTAAATTTACCTGTTTCCGCTTGTTTATACAGCGGTGTATCCTTAATTAACATAAGTGATAGAAAAGACAAATATCTTGGTTGCATTTTATTAAGCGCTTCTATTGTATCTCTTACGTGAACATCAGAACATTGCACTCCGCCTAAACCTAAAAGCACAATAACAGACGATTTTATATTTGCATCATCTGCCATTCTAACCGCTTCTATCATCTCCTCTACGCTTGAGCGCTTCTTACAGGCATCTAAAACCTTTTGACTACCACTTTCAAGCCCCATATAGATTAAGTTTAAATTATGATTTCTTAATTCTCTTAATTCGTCGCTCGTTCTTTTTGTAATATTATAACCATTTGCATAACTTGCAATACGACTAAGTTTGAGGAAGCTTTTATTTATAAGTTTTAAAATAGGAACAAGTCTCTTGTTGTTTAGTGCTAAGGCATCTCCGTCGAGTAGGAATATTTTCCTAACATCAGGATAAAGATCTGCAGCCTCTTTTATATCATATTCTATATCAGACTCCTCCATCACACCAAACGGCTTATTAGCATACGCACCACAAAAAGTGCAAGTATTTGAAGAGCATCCTACAGTTATTTGTAAAAGCAAACTATTTGCTTCAGATGGGGGTCTAATTATTGGCTGGATAAGCAGCATAAAACAACTCTATCATATATGCAAAATATATCAAATAAAGAAAGGTAGTACCTTCCTTATAACTTAATTACCACACCTGTTACTTCTTTTGTGTAAACAAAGACACAATAACAATCGTTGCAAAACTTAATGGCATTGATATTATTCCTGGATTGCTAAAAGGTATTAATGCTGTCGCTGGATCAAGTCCGTAACGAACATACATACTTGGCGACATAAGAATTATTCCCAAAGCTGAAACAATACCTACAGCAATTGACCAAACAATACCCGCCGCTGTTGTCTTTTTCCAAAATAATACCATCATAATAGCCGGCAAATTAGCAGATGCTGCAACAGCAAATGCCCAACCAACTAAAAATGATACATTCATGCCCTTAAAAAGTATGCCAAGCACAATTGCAATCATCCCTACAACAACTGCTGCAATCTTACCTGCGACAACCTTTTGTTTATCTGTTTTTATAATACCAGCAAAATGAGTTAAAAGGTCATGCGCTACCGCACCTGATGCGGCAACAATAAGACCACTCACAGTCCCCAATACAGTCGCAAAAGCAATTGCTGATATCATAGAGAACAAAAATACTCCAAATGATTTCGCAAGCAATGGCGCTGACATATTACTTGTTGTTACATTTAAAACTCCATTTGCCATTGCACCTAACCCCATAAAAAGGGTGAGTATATAAAAGAATCCTATTGCTGCAATTGCAACAATGGTAGACTTTCTAGCATCAGCAGGAGTTTTAACTGTGTAATAACGAATAAGAATATGCGGTAAAGCCGCGGTACCAAAGAACAATGCGAGCATTAGAGAAACAAAATCAAGCTTCTCTAAAGGCGTGCCCTCAACTTTAAACTTCAAGCCTGGACGCATTATCTTATTTCCTGGCGTTTCAACAGAATAATAGACATTAACCTTATCTTCGCCATCGGCGAATGTTGCTTTTTTCCATCTTTTAACTACCGTATCTTTATCAGCAAAGTTAGACAAAAACGCAAATGGACTTAACTTGCCTGTTTTAGCTTCCTCACCTGTCTTGCCTTTTATCTTTGTAAGATTTCCAACCTGACGAAGCTGATTATCTTTTGATGCAAGCTTACCATTGATAATAAGCGTTTCATCTACGGATAAAACCTCCGACTGAGTTTCTTCTAAAGTAATACTGCCATCTTCTTCTGTTGCTTCAAGCCACCAAGTTTCAATACCATCTTTTGAAAGCTCTACAAATGTCTTACCCTTAAGTTCCGCCTGACCAACATTTTCATAAGATGAATCCTGAGGAACAATTGTGTCATTCTTTAATGTAGACTCAAGGCTTACATATTTATAAAACGGAACTCTCCCCCCCTGATCAGGCTCAGTATTTAAACCTCGCATAAAAAGAGAGATACAAAGAATGGTTGAAAAAACTATTAAAAGTGATCCTTTTAAAAACTGAACATAAGTAGTAGATGCCATGCCAGCTGTTGCAACAATAGTAATAACTATTGCACCTACCATAATAACTCCTACAAAATGAGGAAGCCCTAAGAGAGGCGTAACTAAAACACCTGCGCCTACCATTTGAGGTATAAGATAAAAAATAGATACAACAAGCGTACTTATTGCTGCAGCCAACCTTACACCTTTTGAATTAAATTTTGAGTCAAGTGCGTCGGCAAAAGTATACTTTCCCATACGCTTTAATGGCTCTGCTACAACAAAAAGAGCAACTATCCAACCTGCCAAATATCCTATTGAATAAAGAAAGCCATCATAACCAACAACTGCTATCATTCCGCAGATACCTAAAAAAGACGCGGCTGACAAATAGTCACCGGCAAATGCAATGCCATTTACCGCCCAATGTATCTTTCCGCCTGCAGCAAAGTATCCCTTCGAGCCTGTTGTCTGTTTAGAAAAATAAAATGAAAAAAAAAGAACAACACCTACAAAAAATATGAATAGAAGAATAGGCAATATAGACACTATTCGCCTCCTTATTCTTTAGGATTTAATTCATCCTCTTTCTTTGAACACATAGTTGTATAAATTAAAGCAAGGACAAGGGCAAATATGATCAGTCCAAATCCATAAACAACCGCTAAATTAAGTCCTAAAAAAATTGTTTTTTCCATTAAAATAGGATTGGTAAGGTTAATAACAACAAATCCGGCATAAATAAGAGCATACAAAATAAACATAAATACTCCCAAACGCATTTTGTAGTCTTCTGCATTATCCGGACCTGAAACTTCTGCAGGTTCATGTAACATTTTGTTCTCCAATGTTATGATTAATAATATTTTACTTAGTTATTATTATATAACACTTCTAAGAATAAGAAATTAGATAATGAATTATATTGGTTGAAATTTTAGGAAGAAAATTAATCTTTTTTTATCGCTAGTGACAACTGCAAATTATCATCACTATTGTCGCTATTATTATCATCGCTTTGGTCTACAAGCCCTAATAATGGCAAGACGCTATCAATTGGGGTTATATTAATAATTACTGGAACAAATCCTTTAATATCCATATCAAGCAGAGGTTCAAAAGCCTTTGAGTCAAAGATAATATCATCGCCACTTCCTTGAACGTCGAACTCGATGCTATTTAAGTCGATACCGCCAATATCAGAAACCATTGCTTTGTCCGTAAACTCAAAACCATGTTCTTTTGTTAATTTTTGTAGCGGAACAAGAAAAAATTTATAACAATCATGTAAAATAGAATGTCCTGTTTTCTTGAAAGAAATTTCCATAATACTGTCGTTTGATAAATCAATTATATCATCTATTAACTGATTATATCTCTCAGAGAATTCTATGATATCAAGAATTCTTTCCTCAGTTCGCACACTAATCTCTTTTATTGCTCCTTCATAATTCCCGTTTATAGACTCCTGTAAATTATCTTTCATATTTATAAAAGTAGGAAATGCCAACCCGGGTCCCTCCATAAAAGAATAATAAAAATCGCTCACACCATGAGCATTTATTGCTTTTTTCAAATCACCATTTAAGTCAAAGACAACAAGTCTCTGTTGGTCATAATTATTCTTATTATCAACCTTAATTATTTCCATTTTTCTATATATTAAATCAAACTTTTCCTCTATATTGTTACAAATAACAAAAAACTCCTTCAACATTTCTTCACGTCCTTCATATGTCCCTTCTTCTGAAAAATTCTTTATTGCATCTTTATTGCTTAAATACCATTCTTTTAAAGCCTCAACATCATCACTAAGACTTTTATTGTTAATTTTTTCGTTATTTATTTCACGCATTCGTTCAGCAGCAACTTGATAAAACTTTAAAGTGTATACAATATCCCCCTGTCTTTTTTTAACATTAATAAGCTGCTTATCGCTAAAATTCGGCATATTAAGCGTATTGTCCCCTGCTAGCATGGCATTATCTTTGCCCATGCTACCAAACAAGTCATCAGCTATAAAATTTTGTTCTCCTGAAACCTGAAACCTTGAACCTGACACCTGTTTTTCAGCCACCATCGCTTTATCAATACTTTCTCCATCTAAAATAGGAGCGTCCACATCCGTCTTCTTCGAATCTTCAATAACTTTTTTTGTTAATTGTAAATATTTATTATTACCAGACTCAACAAAAACCAATTTAATAATATCAGAATCTTTCATATCTTCTTTAATCTCAGAAATAAGCCAAAGTGTCCTTCCTTTTAATATCTTTATAGCTACCTTAAAAGAACCTTTTCTTTTTAACATTATCTTATGCAATCCATCAGTATCGTAAATCGTACGTTCCCCTAAAATATGACTAAAAGCTTGCTCTACTAAAATAACATTATCACTTGAATCCTCCAAAACCCTAAGAACGCCAAATTGCTCACTATAAGCAAATTGACCTTTTTTAAGAGACGTAAATGCACCATCAAGATAATATTTTCCTGGTTCCATAGAAGTGGTCATCATGGAGTTATCTTCACCCGTACTACTAAACAAGTCGTCAACTATAAGCTTTTGTTCTCTTGAAACCTGAAACCTTGAACCTAACACCTGTTTTTCTGTCACCATCGCTTTATCAGAAGATGCATATTCCAAAGTCATTTCTTCCAGAGGAACAATAATTGCATCTAACGCGTCATGGTCTACTATCGCGGCTGCCAATGTTTCTCCACCATTATCTGAATCCTTATATAAAGGTGAAGATAGAGATATAGGCTTAAATATAACCCCGAAAGACTCTCTTCTTTTTTTCTTTAAAACATCAGGTAACTTTGATTTTAAGAATGTTTCAAGGCCAATTCCCTTGGCTGCATGCCCATTAGATGAATATAATTTTATAAGATCATACAATTCCAAAAATCCATCATGAACCAGCTCATCAAAATCGTTAGTATCTATATCTGCAAAAGCTGTTTTAAAATTTCTCTTATACATTATCAACGATACTTCTTCTTTGACTAACCATATATATTGCTCAACTAAGACGGCCAGCTTATTATCATCTCCGCCTCTAACAGCATCTATTACATCTTTTTCTTCACCTTTAGACAAGACCTCTTGATCGTTATAATAATCTCTTATTGCCAAATGATTACGTCTATATGCTTTAGATATCCCCTCTAGACTTCCAATCCTTTCAAGCGCTTTATATGCAGTTAAAATACTAACCCCAAAATATTTTGCTATTCTATGTAAATCAGCCTTAGGATGTTGTTTTCTGTATAATTTTAAACTAACTGAATCGATCTTATAATTGCGTCCCCCACCCTTTCTTGTGTAAGCAACATTATGATATTTAATAGCGTCTATTATTGTCTCTACGCAAGTCTCAAAATGATCTGCTATTTGCTGCTGTATATCTTTAGGATTTGCATCTATATATTCTTGTAACTCTTTCTTTCCTATAATACGCTCACCCTCACGAGTTTTAAGAATATAGGGAATATTATGCTTCCTTATTGATTTTGAAATAGCTGAATCTACCACCCCAAAATGCTGCGCTATTTTATTTAAATTTGCCTCAGGATATCTTTTTATATAATTGCTAAGCTTTTTTAAATCTACTTTATATTGACCATGCACCTTCGGTGTATAATCAACTCCATAAAAACTAATAGCATCTCTTATTGTTTCTTTATGAACTCCGAAACTATCCGCTATTTGCTGTTGAGTAAAATCAGGATGTTTAAGAATAAAACCTTTTAACTTACCTTGATTTACAATCCTTTCTCCATCGTAACTTTTAATTGTGTAAGAAATGCTATGTTTTTTTATCCTACGCGATATTGTGGCTCTACTAACTCCAAAATAAAAAGCTATCTCATCTATGTTCTTTTTTGGATTTCTTTTTATATATCTAATTAACTTGTCTATATCTAATATGTCCGAGGCTACACCTTTATAATCAATTCCACTTCTTTCAATAGCTCGCTTTATGGTTTCTCTTCCAACTTTAAATTGTTTAGCAAGCTTCGTTAGAGATATCTTTGGGTTAACTAAAATGACAACTCTTAATTTATCAATATCAATATCAGCAACTGTTCTATCTTTAAAGTCAATATCATAAACAACTACTGACTTCCCAACCGCTTCAATCGTATATCCAAAATAATTTCCTATTGTTCTTAACAAAGCATCCTCGTGCGTTTCTATATATTCTCTTAAAAGCTCTTCTGACACTAAAGTCTCAAGGCGATGTTTGGGCGCATACTCTATTCCGTAAAGCTTAAAGGCTCGTCTTAAAGTATCCCTACTAACACCAAAATGATCATCTATGTTTTGCTTACTTATATAAGGATTCGCTTTTATATAACTTTTAAGTTCTATCTCATCGACAATTGATAAAAGAGCATTATTGTTAGTGGCTCCTTTAGATGTTGCCACCATTGCATGATCACCTTTAATATTTTTCAAATGACGTTTCTTAGTAGTAAGCACCATACGCTTTGAAGCGCTACGCCTCTCATTAGAAATCTTTTCTATGTCATAACGTATATAAGCCCCATATTCATCCGCCTCTGCACTAAGATCAATTGATCTAACGTCATAGTTGTCATAAGTTAAGAAAAACTTCCCATCTTCTTTCATGAGAGGATGAATAATATAAAACAAATAACCAAATAAATTTTGTGCAGGGGTGATGTAGTCCATTCCATTTGTACTAATTAAGAAATCAATAGAATTCTTTTCAAAAAATTCTCCAAAATCAAAGGCTTCTGCAAAAATCAGGCGATCAATAGTGGTACCATTATTTATCCAACCTTGAAAAATAATATCACCAAATCCATGGTATTTAACATTTTTAATATCTGGATAATATTTCTTCATTGTATCCTTAAAATCTTGAAGCATATTAAGCTCTTCTTCTAATTCTCCAATTCCCCAATCAACAACATTAATAATCTGATCTGGATTTTTCATTGCCTTAGCAGCTATTTTGTGTACAAAGACTGGCGCACCGCCCCTCTTTTCCTTAGGGAAAAAGATAAGATCAGCATAAGGCGCATTTATTCCTAAGGATGAATATCCTTGCGGGACAGCATTTCGAAGAAACTTTATCTTATTTTTTTCATCTTTTGTAATCGTGTATGCATTACTCTTGCTCTCTGAAAGAGCAGTTACAATTTCTTCTAACTTATCTTGAGACGCAACAGACTCGATAATAGTGCCAGTTGAAACTTGAACTCTTGAAAGAACAATATCTGAGGCTCTTGTCACCATCGCCTTGTCGTTATCCGAAAACTCTAACCTAACCTCCATTGTAGATTCGGCCCCAACTTCTGAATTCTTTACCGTCATTGCATTATCAGTTCTTTTGACAGTCAGCGCCTGATCTTTAAAACCACCTGAGAAATATTTCTTAGGAATTATTTGCTTTGCGACAGGGTCGTATTCTTGCTTGATGTAATTGTAGACACCTTTTTTGTAAGCATCCATGTATTGATTGTAGATATCTTCTGGTTTCGTCATTGCGAGCGCATTTTGCGAAGCAATCTCATAATGAGAGATTGCCACGTCGGCTTGATTTTCTGACTGCCTCCTCGCAATGACATCAGAAGATTTGATGCCTTCTACTTTATTTTTATCAATATAAATTTGCGACAAGATACTATTCTTAACCTTTTGCTTATACCATTTAGCAAGAATAAGTGAATGATATATCTGGCGAAGCGATGCAAAATGTTCACCTTCATTTACTTCGCGCTCTATAGCAGGGATTATTATTTCTTTAATAATGGAAGATGAATTGTTTTGTTTTTTTCTATCTTCTATCTTCAACCCTCTATCCTCTTGCAAATAATCTTGTTCCAGCATTACTTTCATCTTTGACTCAACTACATAAACCGTTGCGCCATTTTCATAAATTGTCGCACTCTCTGGAAGTATCCATACTTTATTAAACGTATCAGTAGGAATACTCGAAACTCCATACTTATCTTTGGCTTGCTTATATATTTTTTCCCAAAATTTCTTACCCAGCTCTCCTTCTGGATGCATCAAAGATGCTGTTAATTGTTTTAGAATATAATCTTGAGCTAAAAGATCCATTCCAAGCTCTGTCTTGCCTAAAGCATCTGGAACGATTCGGTCGCGTTCTGTTGGGGATAAATTAACCCACAAATCTCCTTTAGGCACTGTCATTGAAGCTAGAAAGTAGTTTACTAGTCTTTTAGATTCTTTTTTAAGATCTTCTCCTTTTAGGCTAGAATGACCATTATCAATAATAAAATCAAACTTAAACGGGTCTTCTGGATGGACTGTCATACCTCTTAGCAAGGTTGGGACATGTGCAGAGCTTTGGGTAAGCATCGCGCCTGACACAGGCATATTTACCACATTCTGGGCAAAAGACAGCGAAGGCGCAATTGAGCTAAAGATTAGCAAGAAAACAAGTAAAAAACAAATAGCAGAATGTACAGGTTTTTGCTTGTTTTTGTTAAATAAGGTCATTTTTTAGTCTCTTTTTATTTATTTTTACCCCGTAGTGCTTGCTTTTCTCATATTTACGAGGTTAATTCGCCCATCAAGCTTAATGTTCGCTTTCGCTCCGTAAGCTTGGGGCTCATTAAAAAGCCACTTCCACACACAGCAAGACTGCTATCTGTAAAAATGGCTGGATATTATTAATATTATTTATCTTTAAATATTACTAAAAATATAACATATTATTATAGAAAAGCAAATTTTTCTAAAGACTTTGCAGCAAAAAAAATGGGGACAGACAGGAGATATGGGTATTTACCTGTTTCCATATCTCCCGCCTGTCCCCACTCTATATTTTTTACCCGCCTACTTTTATCCTATATATCCAAAAATACTAAGACCAACACCTACAATAATAACTAATATCAAGTGCAATTTAAGCAAGTTTGCATTCTTTAGATAATTCTCTGAAAACTTACATATACTTTTAGGAAAAGCAATAAGCCATATACCCTTGATGATACCACCCCAACCAAAGATAGTTATGGCAACCGCCCAACTGACTGTCCATACATTATGAGTAAGAACAATGAGTAATCCAATGATGAGCGCGAGTATTCCTCCTAAATAAATTAAAGCAGAATTCTTTAAAAAATCTTCCATAATTGTCTGATAGGTCTTAAGATTTAATAAAACTCCTAGCCCAACAATTATGCAGTACGGTCCGATAAGCTTTGCAAGAAATACTGAGTTTTCCATAATTTTTCTCCAATCTCTAATATCTAGTATTTAATGACTCTTAAATTATATTACTTTCTTTTAAGTTTTCAAGATTAATAGTTTATTATCATCTGGCGGGAAAATGAGGATTAAACAAAAGGTATTAAAAGCACAACTAACATCTCTACATGAATCTAATTGTTTTTCAGAAATCGCTTAATATCGTCATGATTTCCGGCAAGTACAAATTCCACTAGATCGCCTTGCCATCTGAACAAAATTCTAGCCTTAATACCCTAGCGCGCCTCCCAAAAATCTTTTCTTAATCGTTTTAAACCAACACCCTTATGAATATCTCTATCCTGAGATAGCATATCTATTAATTGCATGGACGCTTCTTTTATTTCTTCCTTTTCTTTTGCAGAAAAAGAATTTATAGATTTATTAAATGAAGGTTTAAATTCAATTCTCATAAATTCTTAAGATACTTCTTAGCAGCAACAACATCTGTAAAACTTTTACCTTTTTCAGTAGCTAGTTTTTCTATTTTGGTCCACTCTTTTTCTGTATATGGAGATTTAGCTATAACCTCACAAGGAACCAGAACTACTCCATCTTTTGTTATTCCAAATCCAACTGACGAACCTTCTTTTAGATGCAAAAGCTTTCTAATACGATTAGGTATTGTAATCTGTCCCTTTGTAGTTATTTTTGCTATTTCTGTTATTGTCATGAGAGTCTCCTTTTTTTCTTTTTATTATTTCCTTACATCCTTACTTAAAGGATACCCTACAAATCTTTAAATGTCAATAGCCTGCTTAACACTAAAAAAATCCCCCAAACCAACTGATCTGGGGGATAAGTTTTATATTTTTACTATCTATCCGCCAATTCATCTATGATGAATGGTGAGACCTCGACAATCCGCCACACTTTTTGGCGGATGGCGGGCTATCTATTTTTTATTTATAACTTCTTAAAACTTTTATAACCTTACCAGCTATTGAAACCTCTGTAGTGACCGGTATTGGCTGATACGCATCATTGGCTGGATCAAGAAAATAACCACCATCGCGCTTTCTTAGCATCTTAACAGTGGCGTCCTCTTGGCCAATTAAAGCCACAACAATATCACCATGTTCAGCAGACTCCTGTTTTTTAATAAGAATAAAATCACCTGAGAAAATACCAGCGTCTTTCATACTGTCACCCTTAACGCGCAAGGCAAATATATCCTTATCAGGAAATATCATATCATCCATATCAAGATAGCCTTCCAAATCTTCAACTGCATATGCAGGCATACCTGCTCTTACACGCCCTAATACCGGAACCTTAAAAAGCTGCTCGCGAACTAATCTGATACCGCGGGATGTGTTTTTAGATATAGAAATAAAGCCCTTTTTAACAAGCGCCTTTAGGTGATCCTGCACCGCCCCAACTGATAAGCTAAAGTTGTCAGCAAGTTCTCTTATTGTAGGTGGAAAATTATCATCACGAATAGATTTGTAGATATGCTTTAAAACTTGAAACTGTTTCTCTGTAAGATTGGCTGTTTCGTTCATTTTAATCTTTCCTTCTTTTCAGGTGATTTAAGATAATTATCGCTTGTAATAACTTTTTGCCTTGTTCTTTTCTCAAGATCTTTTCTTGCATTCTTAGCAACCGTCCCTCCATCGCGCGAAACTTTCTTGTGAACCAAATTTTTTATTAGCCGCCATATGAGTAAGCGACCCCTCTGCTCCCAAATATGCTATTTGCAATTGTTTTTCTAAAGACAAAGATCCTGCAGTCTGTATCAAGAGGAGGTGGCAATTTGCCCCCACCCTTTGGACAGTTCAAGACTCTTTAAAATTTCAATATCATGTACTATCACTTTAAATTCTTTATACCATACATATGTATGGGCTGTCAAGAATTTTCCATATATAATGAAAGGGGCGCGGAAACCGCGCCCCTACTTGATTCTAAAACCTAGCACCTACTTTTCTAATCTCTATTACGACCTCTCTGGCCACCACGGCTATCTTCTTTACTCTTGCCACCTCTTCTTTCTTGGCCACGGTCTCCTTTTTTTCCTTTTTTGCCTCCTCGATTATCATGATGCTGACCTTTTTCTCCTTTGCCTCTTCTATCACCTCTGTCATCTTTTCTATCACGATAATTTTCTTTTCGATCACGCCTGTCATCGCGTCTATCATAGCGATCTTCTCTATTACCTCTATCGCCTCTATGATCACGATAATTTTCTTTTCGATCACGTCTATCATCACGTCTATCATAACGATCTTCTTTTCTGTCGCGTTTACCTTCTTTTCTGTCTCTTACATCTTCACGCCTGTCCTGCCTGTCTTCTTTTCTGTCTCTATATTTCTTACGTTCACCTCTGTCAACTTCTCCGTCATTGTTTCTATCTTTTTTACCTCTATTAAACTTTTGCCTTTCATCCTTTGACACTGACCCATCACCATCTTTATCCATTTCTTTAATACGTGAAGCCTTGCGTTCTTCTCTTTTAGCTTCCCTATTCTCACTACGTTCTTCTCTTTTAGTTTTCTTAAACTCACTACGTTCTGCTTTCTCACCTTGTCTATACTCTTTTCTTTGAACATCAAACTCCTTCATTTTTTCTTGTATCTCTTTGTGAGATAAACCGTCTTGCCTATACTGCTCAATAGCCGCCTTGCGACTTGCATGATATTCTTCTTTCCATGCTTGATGTTCTGCTTTTTGCTCTTGATTAAACTCTTGGGCTTGTTCTTTTAAACTTGTTCCTTCTTCTTGCGCTTGCGCCATTGAACCGACACAAAACATTCCAACAAGAATTAGTAGTAGGGCTTTTACTCTCATTTTGATTCCTCCTTAACAAAAAAAATATATTTTATTAAATTTAGTCCGTTTTTGCTCAAAAACACCTGATTGTTTCTCCTTTCTCCAAAAAAATACCTTATTTCGCTAGGAATAAAGTCTTTCTTTAGTTGGCAGCTGGCTATCCTTAAAATTTAAGGACCCTGCCCCGACCTTCAATCGGGGTCCCGATTTCCTTCTAATGTTTTTAGAAAACATCGGGATAGCTTTGTGTCCCATCCTTGCAAATGGTTTACCTTTTTAAAAGTTATTCACATGTCAATGAACCGTTTTTCTCCCCTACTAGTTTAAACCCCGTTAATTTAGAAAAGTTTCGCTAAAATTTAAAATTTATTTTCTCACGCCTTTTTTCTTATGACCACCGCGACTGCGACCACTGCGACTATCACGTTTTGTGCCGCGAGAATCTTTCTTTTTTCGAATATTATTAGCAGCACTAGGACCTCTTTCAGAACCACGCCTACCCTTTATATCGCTAGCATGCTTACGCTCATTCTTCTTTCGAATATCTTTTTTTGTCTCATCAAGGCGCCTTTGTCTTTCTACATCGCCGCCTCCTCTTTCTTTACCCTCGCCTCGTTTGCCTTTATCTTTTTCTCTAAACTTACGACGAAACTCTCCTCTTCTTTCTTTAGGCAAATCATGAAAACGCCTTACCTTATTACGTAAGTCTTTTCTATGACCTTCAGGTAAATCACGAAATCTTTTATAATTATTACGCATTCTACCTTTATCTTCGATAGAGCGTGTTCTAAACTCTTTAGCATTCCTACGTATAGCTTTTCTTTCATCAGTATTTAAACCACGCACCTTTTGACGAATTGCCTGACGCTCTTCTTCTGATAAGCTCTTCCATCGCTTTAAATTTTCTTCATACGAAGACTCATCAGCCGCAGCCACGCCAACGTTTTCATCGTTCGCAAATACTTTTGGCACAACGCACAATTGAAACAAAATAAATAAACCAATAATATATCGTATTTTATTTTTCATATTATAATATTTCCTCATCTATGTCTTCGACAACATCTAAGTCTTCTAATAAAGCATAATTTTGATAAAATTCCATATTCTCATAAACATCTAAATAGGCTACAATCTCCTCATCAATCTCTTCATCAATAAGCTCAACCTCTTGAGGCGCTACCTTAGCAATGCTTGTTACCTCTGCTTGTTCAACTACCTGTTCAACTACCTCTGCTATCTCTTCTTCCTGAGGCACGCTTGCTACTTCTACGACACCCACTATCTCTTTTTCCTCAATAACACTCGCAACACTTTCAACTACATCTTCTTTAACTAGTTCAGCCTTTGCTATCATTTGTATATCTGGTTTTATTTGAATTTTCTTTGCAAGTTGTGCGGTATCATTTTTAAGATTACTACTAACGAGCGCGTAAACCACAATAAATACTGATATTGTCGCCATTGCAGGAACAAACTGAGGAAATTCAAAATTGATGCTTGGTAAGGTAAAATCAAACTTAAATTTCTTCTCTTTTTGCTGATCAATTCGATCCATAACTCTAGCTGTAAAATTACTGCTGACTTTTGGTGCCTCATACTCATCAAGCATAAGCCAGGTTTCTTTAAGGACCTCTTTCTCTTTTTGACACTCTTGACACGTATCTAAATGAGCCGAAACAAGAACATTATCTTTATCAGACAAATCTGACTCTAAAAAAGAAACAAGTAAGTTTTTAACATCTTTACATTTCACTTTGGTATTCCTCCTACTTTATTAAATCCATATATACTAAAAAAGTTTCGCCTATTTATTAAAATAGTCCGCCAATTTTTCCTTTAAAGTTACACGCGCCCTATGAAGCAGCGATTTGACCGCCTTTGTTGAGACTCCCATAACTTTTGCAATGTCCTCATACGAAAGCTGATCGTATTTATATAATATTAAAACCATCTTCTGATTTTCGACAAGTGCATCAATAGCCTCTTTAACCAGCTTGTCTGTTTCATTAGATATGGCATCATCTACGGGTGTTGACTCTTTATCATCAGCAACCTGCAACGGAACAGAGCCTTCAGACAATTCTTTTGACTGATTTAGTGATATTGTTTTAAGTTTTTCACGACGGAATGTTTTTAGACAAGTATTTTTGCAAACTGTATACAGCCATGTAGTAAATTGAGCATCAGAAGGCTTGTAAGACTTTTTTAAATTATAGATATTAATAAAAACCTGCTGTGCCGCATCTTCGGCATCATGAACATTGCCTAAATATCTAAAGGCAATATTAAAAACACGCTGTTTGTGACGCTCAACAAGCTGCTCAAAACAGCGATCATCGCCATCTTGAAATTGAACCATCAAATCAATATCTGTAAAATCATTTTCCATTGGGAATATATTAGCAGAGAATTCTGCTACAAGGCAAGGCATTTCCCCTTAAAGAGAGGACACCTCTATAACTTAATTCTTCACTGACCACTGATCTGTCCCTTTCTAAATTTTGCCATATTAAAACCACTAGCCTTCCTTTATTTTACTTTTTTATTTACTTTCAATACTATTAACCTTACTATTAATAGTATATGAAATTTAAATTTTTAAATAATATGAACATACAGAAAAAACTTATGTTCATCATCTTACTAACAGCTGTCACTTCCCTTTTGTTAGCATCTATCTGTTTTGCTGTTTACGAACTTTTCTCATTCAAAATTACCCTTGGAAGCAAACTACACGAAATCAATAAAATAATCTCAAATAAATTAGAAGAGCCTCTTAAAGAAAAAGACATAAAAGCCCTTTCTTCTATTGTAAATTCATTAGAAACTATTGATTACATCACTCTCTCAAAAGTTGTTGATAGCACTGGCAAAACTTTAGCACAATACAAAACAGCTAATGCCAAAACCGCTGGAACTGTTTTGCCTACTGGTATTTATAGCTATGGAAATCGCATACATTCCTATTATACTATTAAGAATGATACCAATCGTTTAGGATCCCTATACATACAATCAGATCTTTCGCAACTCACCAAAAGACTTAGCTTTTACTTAAGAATAATACTTGTCATCATTCTTTTCATTTTTCTTGTTGCAAAAGAAATATCTTCTCGCCTACAACGTATAATATCTGACCCAATACTCAACCTACTAGACACATCAAAGCAAGTTTCAATTAATAAAAACTACTCACTTCGCACGCCCAAAACAACATCAGACGAAATTGGCGATCTTACCGATGCGTTTAACTCTATGTTAAGCGAAACAGACAAGGCAAACAAAAAGCTGCTTCATGCTGCCCTTTATGACAATTTAACAAATTTGCCAAATAGAACTTTATTTATAGAGCGGCTAGAAAGAACTATACAGCATAAAAAAAGAAAGCCTGACTTCATTTTTGCTGTTATTTTTATTGATCTCAATCGATTTAAAATAATAAATGATACTCTTGGGCATATTAAGGGCGACAAGATCCTTATGAAAACTGCAAAACGCCTTAAAAAGAGCATTAGAGAAAATGATACAATTGCACGCTTTGGTGGAGATGAATTTATTGTGCTTTTAAACGACTTAGCCATGATAGGCGATGTTAAGGTAGTTCTTGACAGACTTGTCGAAATCTTTAAAAAGCCCATAAAAATAAATAAGCAAGATATCTATGTTAGTGTGTCTATGGGGGTTGTATTAAGTGATAAAAAATACAGTAATGTAAGAGAATACCTACAAATGTCAGACAATGCTATGTATCATGCAAAATCAACAGATAGATGCAACTACAAAGTTTTTGATGGATTTACAAAGGATGATCGGTCAAACATAATAAACATCGAAAGCGATTTAAGAAAAGCTATTGAAAATAATGAGTTTGAAGTCTACTACCAGCCTATCGTCTCTTGCAAAACTAAAGAAATAGTGCAACTAGAAGCTCTTATACGCTGGAATCATCCTAAGCATGGAATAGTGAGTCCTGATACATTCATTCCATTATCAGAGGAGATCGGATTGATTGATCCTATCGGAAGATGGGTATTTAAAAGTGTTTGTAAGCAAATTTCTACCTGGAAACAAAACAAAATCAACAAATGCCGAACGTCTATTAACGTTTCTGCAAAGCAGCTTGAGCACAATGATCTAATAAAATTCTTCAAAGAAACCATAGATGAGCATAACGTTGATGCTTCATGCGTAGAAATTGAATTAACTGAGAGCTTTTTTGTGCACAATATTGATGCTGGTATCGAATTCTTAAATAACCTTAGGGATATTGGCATAACAAGCGCCATGGATGATTTCGGCACAGGATACTCATCATTAAATAGCTTAATGCTTTTCCCTTTTGACAATTTAAAAATAGATAAATGTTTTATACAAATGATGCACGAAAAATCTTCTAATTGCCACATTGTTGAAGCAATTATAAATATGGGGCATAATTTAGATTTTAAGATTATTGCCGAAGGTGTGGAAAACGAATATCAAGCAAATATACTAAAGCAATACAAGTGCGATTATTTGCAAGGATTCTTATTTCACAAACCCCTCCCTGCTTCTAAAATTACAAAACTACTTAAAAGTCAAAAAAATTAAAAATAAATTAATAGAATTAAGAACTTATTTAGACCATTTCTGCTTACTCAACCTGTTCACCTAGCCCCTGTTTTTCTATCACCTAGACCCTAGCACCTATTTTTCTAGCTCTTACTTAAACTTCTTTATAAAATCAAGAAAATACCTATTGCGAAAGGAGCTTACTCTTGACAAAACTCAAAAATCTCTCACAATCCTTAAATATCTTCTCCGCTTCACTTTTATAAACAAGGCGTTCCTCATATTCTGCCATATTTTTCATTCTTAAAATTCTAACAATACGATTGGCATTCGTATTAAAGTCATCGGCCTTTTTAATTCTCTTAAAAAGAACCGCTGCCTCATTATGATTTTCACCCGAATGACGCTTCCCTAAAAAATATACGCACATAGCGTCACATGCCGATATCGTAGAATGTATTGCATTAATTGCTGTTGCATTCCACTCTTCGCTCTTTAAAGATTTCTTGGCAGCATTAAAGCATTCCTCCGATTTTTGCATAAAATTAACATACGCGTGTCTTTTAATATCCCTTGTTTTTGATTTTGCTATCATCTCTTAACCCTTCAAGCCAGGGAATAATTGAATCCCTTGGCTTATTTCTTTAATAACCTTTAGATCTTTTTTTTGTTTGAATTTTTTCTCAGTCAAAACATAAACAGACAATCTATTTCCAAACTTTTCCAGGCATTTAGCAGATAATTTGTCAATCGCCTGCTCTAAAACCCTGGCATCATCTTCATTTTTTACTAGAATAAAAAGATCAATATCGCTATCTACTTTTTCTGTAGCCTCAGCAATAGATCCGAACAAAATAACCTTAAGCAAGAGCTTTTTAGGCAAACATAAAAGAATGTCCTCTTTCAGCTCTTTGATCGGTTCAGGTATAGATTCAATTTTCTTCTGGATCGCGTTTAATACATCATAAATATAACTTTTACGATTGATTTTCCATATGTGCGCGCGTCCCACTCGTTGGTAATAAACAAGATTCCACTCCTCTAGATCACGTAAAATTCTATTAACGGTCATATGCGAAATACCTGCCAAAGACGCAATTTCGCGTTCGCTCATTGGAGCATCATGCTTAAGCAAAAACTTAACAATTTTTTGCTTTGCTTCTGTATCAATTAATTTTAAAAATAGGTCATGGAATTTCATGTCTTCTCCTTGTAATATATTTGTTACAAGTGTAACATATATATTACATAGGGGCAACCTTTTTTCCTGTGCCACACTAGCCCCTACTTTTCTAGTCCCTGCTTTTCTAGCACCTAATCCCTAGGCCCTAACCTATTTCTCCCACTTATTGCCATCACTATATTTATATATCGTCCTAATGCCATTGGAAATTGGGTCATTACCGTAATCTCTATTCTCAACAATTATTTCTTTAATGCCATCGCTATCAACATCCTTTAGTTCAAATGATGGTCTATCCGAAAAAAATGTTGCCGCTTTAATTAATCTCTTTAAACCATTCTCAGATACACTGTACTCAATCAAATCTAAATTGCCTGAATGTGCTCCTGAGGAATGAAATACGCCAATATAGGCTGAGATTGTTGGATAAACATCAATTACATTTAGATGACACGATGAAACATGGTCGACTTCAATGTCCATGGCTCCCTTTTCTTCGCCATCTTTTACCGTCACGAAACATTTACGTGTTTCATCACTAAAAAGAAATATTTCAGCCTGTATTATTTCTTTTTGTCCATCTCTATCCAAATCGTATTCTAGATATCGTACATCCTCTTCTTGATAATTAGGCACTAAATTCTTACCTTGAGCTAGTGCAACTGAAAGGAAAATTAGACATAACAAAAAACTTAATATAAATACTTTTCTCATTTATGCCCCTTTTTTACTTATTCGATTAAATTGCCTCATTTTCCGATGCCACATTTTCTATTGGGAATATATTAGCAGAGAATTCTGCTACAAGGCAAGGCAAAACATGAAAATGAAGCGCGCCTAATGACACCTAGGCCCTAGCACCTAATCCCTAGCCCCTGCTTTCCTAGCACCTAGCCCCTATTTTTCTAGCCCCTGTTTTTCTATCACCTAGGCCCTAGCCCCTACATTTTGTCATTCCTGCGAAGGCAGGAATCTCTTAATAATTTGAGAAGCGTTAATCTTAAAAGCGGAGATCCCTGCCTTCGCAGGGATGACACTGGTAGAAGAGGGATGACAGACTTTTTTAAAGCTTTGATATTTTTACTAACTATTTCTTATTAAAGCGTTGCATTAGAACCTTGAACCCACCCTCTATCCCCAACATCCAATCCCTAACACCTATTTCCCTAAGCCCTACTTTTCTAGCACCTGCTTTTCTATTTCCTCCACCTTCTTGTAATATCCTTTATCTCCTCCCAAATAGACTTTTTCCTCTTAAGTATTATCATCTGATTTATCTTTTTCGGAAGCTCATCATAGAATTTATTTATCCTTTGGTATTCTTCTTTAGGTATCTCAACTCTTCTAAATGTTACTTCTTCGGTATAAACTATTTTTTCTCCCTTAACATCAAATATTCTTTTAAGACTAAAAAAGCCATTATCCAAATTAACATTAGGCGGCAAATATTCAATACGAAAACCAGCAGGAATATGATAAGCAATAACTTCTTTATCAAAAGAATTCATAGGATAAAATATAGGATATTTTCTTTCCTTCTCAATAAAAACGCTTACTCTATCTGCACCATCAAAATTGATAAATATCATATCGCTTATCACAGGATATCTAGTTTCTTGTTTTATCCTGCTTTTAATTTTTATAATGCCGTATTTTTCATCCAAGTTTTCTATTTTGTGCTCTAAAATCTCACCATTAGGAGCTATTGTTGAATATATATATTCCATAAGCTCCTTTTTTTTCTGTTCGCTACAATCTTTATATTCTCTCCTAAAACGTATTGAATCATTAAGATCCCAAACATTCCTGCTTTCACGAATATCAAAACCATCCCCATCAATGTTTACATAAATATCACGATCGCTATGCTCATAATCTCTTTTTATATCAAACAGAGGGAAGCGCCCAAATACGCCCGCATCTTCTTTAACAATAAATGTATATGCCATTTGATAAGACATAGGATACTCTCCTATATCGTAATCATCTAAAAGTGGATCAATATAAAAATCCTCACCTTTTGGGTTATTTACAAGAAGCACCACGTGATTAAATAATATCGGATACGGCAAGTCATAGACAGGATCGCTAATAGAGTCCTCATCCCGAAAAAGCGCCATATCAGCATTAATACCGCCAATTGATAAAATGGTCTTTGTTAAAAGCGACAGGTCTTTGCAGTCTCCATATTTATTTGCAAAAACCTCATCGGTTGCATGTGGTTTAAAATTGTTCTCACCCAAAGACATTGAAACATATCTAAAATTCTCCTGAACATATTCAAGCGCTGCGCGCACCTTATCCTTTAAAGTTTCTTTTCCTTCAAATATCTTCTCTGCCACTTGTCTTATCTCAGGAGTTATGACAATACCCTCTTGCGACACCCTATAAAACCAAGCAGCTACATCATCCCACGAATTAAAAGAAGAAAACGCTATACAATTCTTAATATCTTCAAATCTTGGCGTTGGCATTAAATCTTCGTTTTTCCCTTCGTAATATGCCTCTTCAATATGCCAGCTGTACGTTATTGTATCTTCATCCTCAGTGATAACAGGCATTCTATCGTCATCGAGTTTAAAACTTTTATAATTAATATTGAGACTTTTAGAAAATGTATAGCTTACGTTCGACTCTTTTGTAGGATACCCATATTCAAGATAAGTCTCGCTCCAAAAAGATTCAGGTATTGTTTTACCCTTTGACTTTATTATCTTCTTTATCTCAATAGTAGACCCTACATTGACCTCCGGCATGCTTAACACTTTTACCCTAAGATCAGAATACATTGCATAACTAGGATAGGCCTTAAAATCCTGAATTTTAGAATGTTTAATAACCTTACCCTTAGGCGTTATCGTGTGTGCGCCAAGCGCGAGTATTTTATCGCGACCATCAGTATAATAGACTGATATCTCGCCCATACTCTTAGCGCTTTCTTTAAGTATTTTTATCTTCTTATAAGAACTACGGATATACGACCAATCCTCATTAAGCACAACAGAATAGTTATCTACAAGAACTATTTTGTCCTCATCAGAGTGCTCTTCTTCAAAAGAAAGCGGCTCTTGTACTTTTTCTATTTCTTGCTGTGTTTCTACATAGGTATCATCCTTGCCAGTAACACTGGCATCTTCGACTTTTAAAACCGCGCCAGGTTTAAGCGGATTGCCTTCAAAATAAACAACAAAAGCAAAACAGAGCAACAAAACAACCAATAATATTACTTTAAAAACATTTTTCATTGAAACCTCCACTTTTATCTGTGCAACC
Organism: Candidatus Zapsychrus exili; assembly: GCA_030765585.1. Taxonomy (GTDB): domain Bacteria; phylum Omnitrophota; class Gorgyraeia; order Zapsychrales; family Zapsychraceae; genus Zapsychrus; species Zapsychrus exili. Next base: position 27,163 of record JAVCCJ010000027.1, read on the forward strand.
CATAAAAAAATCCCCCGCCGGCATACTTTCGCCAACGAAGGTTTTACTTTTTTAAAGTCCAGGTTCCCCCAGCAAACACAGGACGTTCTAAATTATTATTTTATTATACTCCTGCAATATCCAAAAATCAAGAACTACAGTTTTGTTTTACCTTTTACCTTTTGCCTTTTGCCTTTTGCCTTTTTCCTTACTTTTTCATACACCCACTGTCAAGTGGTGAACACTCAGCTTCGCTGGAACGCTTTGAACAATTTGAACAGCGTTACTCAACATCCTCTTTAATGCCAACAACTTATTTAGACCGTTGTAGATTCTAGTTTCTAGTGCAACAGTTTAAAGAATACCTCATTAGGTGTATAAAAATCATGTACTTTTCGAGGCCTGTCGTTTAATAGTTCTTGGACCTCTTTTAATTTCTTTTCTGATAC
>JAVCCJ010000102.1 GCA_030765585.1 Candidatus Zapsychrus exili
CTTCAAAATGTGGTATTCTTTGACCTCTAAGGGTCGTTTAGGAGTCTTTTCAGGCATGCAACCATTATAACTTAGTATTAAATGGTTATCAACCTTTAGTTGCTATAATGTATATTATAGCAACTAAGGAATTAAGCTTTGCTGAGGTATGTCTCCAGAGCATTCACAACAACCTGGTTTAAATTAAGATCATGCTCGTTAGCATATACATACGCTTCTCGGTGTAATATTTCACCAGCTCGTACATTAAATGAACCTTTTAATGGTTTTTCTGAAACAATATTCTTCTTAGCACAAAGCTCCAAATAATCATCTACAGATTCCTCAAAAGCTTTTTTCAAACTTTTAACATCATTGCCTTCATATGTGACTAAAGCTTTAATAAACTCTAATTTTCCATAGAAAACTTGATCTTCATCACTATAATGCACAGATCCTAAGTATTCTTTATATGATATTATATCTTTCATAATAATTTCTCCTGTTTTAATCTTTCTAAAATCAATTCTATTTGATACTTTTTAAGAATTTTACCAGGATGCGGTTTATGCAAAACAATCGGTGTCAACTCATCATGAACAAATCTTCTTCGCGATCCTCCTGTTTTGCCTGTTTTATATTCAGAGAACCCAAAATTGCTTAATATGGTACATAATTCATCCCACGTAAAATCTTTTGGCTTCTTCTTAAAACGTTCAAATAGTTTTTCTTTCTTTGTCATAAATTAGTATACCATAAAAAAATAAGTATTGCAACTAAATCTAGTTACAATACTTAAGAATTAAAAAATTATCTAAATATATCTATTTCATAAACTCCGTCGACATTTCTCTACTTATCATAATATCAATTATGATAAGTAGAAAGTAAAATAAAAAAATGGTTACTTAAACATACGCTATAACAACCATCAAAGAATACCAAATAATGGGCTTCCCGGGAGCGTACAGGTCTTAACTGTATCTCTCAATTATACAATCCGTATTGTATAACGGTACACTCTGCTATTAGCCAATTCAGAGATAAAGTTAGTTTAATTATGTCCTATTTGTCCAACTTTCAAATATCTATTTTACGCAAACTATTGATATATAATCAATTACAAATGTCCATCTACAATAGCCGGACATCTATTTTCTTACTAATAAAATGTTTACTATTTACTTCCACTGAACAATATATCGTGCAGTCTTTGGCTTAATATTAAAAACAATATGATTCTTATGCGCTCCAACCCCTAAAACATCTTTATTGTCAGCTTCACTAACAATTACGCCCTTCGGCTCTTTACCAGAATTTACAACAATTGTTAAAGGATGATCAAACTCCTTAGGGTCAAAATTAATCTTCACATCTATTAAAACTTTATTCTCAGAAATCTTTTTATGTGAAACATCTGTATTCTTGCTCTCAAATAAATAATCATATATATTAGAAAAAGTATCTACCCAGACTTTACCACTATTCCTCTTTAAATAACCAAGAGTATCCCTCAAAACACTTTCAGCCAAAGGGCGATAAGTGTATGCTATTTTATCATGTGGCATTGCGTGACATTCAGCTATCATCCAAAGCTGATTATCCGCAGAAAAATCAATAAATTTCTTTGCCATATGCGATGTAAATTTATGCCCTCCAATAATCGGAATAAAAATCTTTTTGTATATTGAATACAAATAGTTATACTCACGTAGACCTTTATGCCTTTCTAAAACTTTGTCTATTAAATCGCTATTATACGCATCAAAAGGAAATACAAATGTTCTTGGGAGAATACCAATTTCTCGTTTTATAAGGTCAAAGCCCCCGTTTATCTCATCTTCAATCTTATCAGCTGATATTTGCGTCAAATTCTGATGGTTTTTAGTATGATTAGCAATCTCGTGTCCTTGGCGTGATGCCTCTCTCCAATATTCCCAAGATCCATTTTGCAAATTTAAAGCATCCCCCAATAAAAGTCCTGTATTAATAGGAATTGTCATCTTAAAATTAAATTCATTAAATATAGGAATAGCTTTTTCATAAACACTAACTTGCCCATCATCGAAACAGAAACTCATACCCATTTTCTTGTTCTGCCAAAATGGAGCAATAAAAACATCCTCTTCTACAGTCTCATTATCAAATATTTTATCTCTATGTTGGTCAATAATAGCATTTGTAGCAATATAATCTGGCGCTTTTGTAGATAAGGATAGTACTTCGAAAAACTTCTTTTGATCAGATGCTGCTAAAGCTGACTTAGCTAAATGACGATAAGGGGCTTCAGAAAGTGGTGAAATCTTTTGAAGTTCGTGCAGACGTATAAGAACTTCATCATTCTTACCTTCTTTAACTTTTTGTTCCAGAAGGTCAATCTCCTTATCAATTTGCTTTGAATAGAAGGATACTATTCTTTGCACATCTTCTGCACTAGAATAAACAATTTCTCCAGCAAAAGCATTCGCTGAAGTAATAAAAATGAGCACAGCACAAGAAATAAAGGCTTTGAAAGAATTTCTAAACTCTCCAATAAACATAATATATCCAATTTCTATTTAACATTTTAAGAACGCTTATCAACATTTCTTCTTAACAAAGCATTTAATTGTTTCTTCTTGCGCAATACTCCTAAATTATATCCAGTTCTTTTTTTTAAAATATGCCAACATTCCAAAACCTACAAAAGATACGATTCCTAAAAATATAAAATATCCATACTTCCATTTTAATTCTGGCATAAACTCAAAATTCATACCGTAAATACCTGCCATAAAAGTTAGAGGAATAAAAATGGCGGCAAAAATCGTCAGCACCTTCATAATCTCATTCATTTTATTACTAATACCTGAAAGATAGCTATCATGCAGACCTGAAAGCATCTCTCTAAAAGATTCTACAGTGTCCATAACTTGAATAGTATGGTCATAAAGATCACGTAGAAATATGCCTGTTTGTTTTTTAATGAGCTCTGACTCACTTCTTTGTAGCCCACTAATAACTTCTCGCAAAGGCCAAATTTGTTTTCTTAAATAAATCATATCTCTTTTAAGCCTATGAATCTTTCTGGCAATCTCGTTACTCGGATTCACCATAATCTCTTCTTCTAGCTCTTCTATGTTTTCTCCTCTTTTTTCAAGAATAACGTAATAATTGTCAATAATAGCATCCAGCAATGAATACGCTAAGTAATCTGCTCCCATTTTTCTAATGCGTCCCTTGTTGTCACGGATTCTTTGACGAATAGGATCAAATACATCACCTTCTTTTTCTTGTATTGAAATAACAAAATTAGAACCCACTATTAAACTAATTTGCTCATCAATGATTTCATGACTTTTCTCATTAAAATAGATCATTTTAAGAACAATAAAAATATAATCGCCATAATCTTCCATTTTTGGTCTTTGACCCAAATTAACAATATCTTCTGACACCAACGAATGAACGCCATAATGTTCATCAATTTCTTTAATTATCTCAGGAACAACACCTACGACATTTATCCACGAAACCGTAGACGAGTCTTTAAAAGGAAAACATTCCTCTATTTTATCTACTTTGAATTCTTGAACATTCTTTGCATCATAATCAAATACCGCAATGTCTGCTTCTTTTACTGTTTTTATATTTTCTACAAGTGTTCCTGGCGGCAACCCTATGGTCGCTGAAACTTTTTTAAATAATCTTGGCATATCATTCTCCTATCTGTTTAATCTCTGGTATTGTAACAGGTTCATCAAATTTTATAATTAATTCAGTCCCAGAAGGAATGCTAATCTCTTTCATGTCGGATATCATAATAGAGCCTAAGCCTACTATTGTTCCGATTGCTAATCCTTTTGCTGATCCTTTTTCACCAAAAGCATTCTTGCCTACTAATGCTCCAACAACGGCACTACCACCTACTATACTTGCATTCTTTATTGTTTTACCTTCTATTTTCATCACCCTAAGACCTTGATCAGTATCAAGACTTGCTATAATTGGAATAATAAAATCTTTGGAGATAACTAACTGATCAAATAATAAAACTAAATTTGCCCTATCGCCAATTTTTTCAAACTTTGTTGCACGCTTAATAAGGCCACGAATTTCAGTCTCCTTAGGTAAAACCACCTCTTCTCCGTACAGTAATGGATTTCTTAGCTTTACAACCAGCTGATCACCCCTTTTATTCTCGTTAGAATTCAATGCTGTCATCAAAGTAACATTGATTTCTGTTGATTTGTTTACTTGATACCCTTCTGCAATTTTCTTAACCTGTTCATTTGATATATCACAACCAATAAAAACATATGCACAAATCAAGACTACTAAAACTTTCCCATATAAATTATTCATAATTCTCCCATATTATCGCCTAATACTTGATCCATCAATTAACCTCTATTTTGTAATTTCAAAATACAAACAATAAGTCCTACTATTATAGAATTACTTGTTCTTATTGTCTTTTGCAGTAAACAAGAACTCTTTATTATTTACATCAACGCTAATACAATCTTTTTCCTTAAACTCACCTTTAAGAATCTTTAAAGCTACTGGATCTTGGATATATTTTTGAATAATTCTTTTTAATGGTCGAGCGCCATAAACCATGTCATATCCTAGCTCGCCTAGAAGATCCTTGGCTTTATCTGACAACTGAAGATCGAAGTTCTTTTCTTGTAACCTAGATTTTAATGTTTCCAATTGTATATCAACAATCAAACGTATATTTTCTATACTTAATTTATTAAAAACAATAATCTCATCTATACGATTTAAGAATTCGGGACGAAAATGTTTTTTCATAATATTATTAATTTTGACATCAATATCTTTTTTATCTTCTGATTCTAAAATTAATTCTGTTCCAATATTTGAAGTCATGATAATAATAGTATTCTTAAAATTAACTACTCTTCCTTGCCCATCTGTTAATCTTCCATCATCAAGAATTTGCAATAAAGCATTAAAAACATCCTGATGGGCTTTTTCAATCTCATCAAATAATATAACTGAATAAGGACGTCTACGAACAGACTCTGTAAGCTGTCCTCCTTCTTCATACCCTACATACCCTGGAGGAGCTCCAATTAACTTAGACACACTATGTTGCTCCATATACTCACTCATATCTATACGTATCATGGCATTTTCATCATCAAACAAAAACCATGCCAATGATTTCGCTAATTCCGTTTTGCCTACTCCAGTTGGGCCAACAAAAACAAAGGATCCAACAGGACGACTAGGATCGCTAAGTCCAATTCTTGAACGTCGTATTGCATTTGCAATTAAATCAATCGCCTGATCTTGTCCAACAATTTTAGCCTTTAAGCTTTCTTCGATATTAACTAGTTTCTCTGTTTCACCCTCCATCAACTTTGAAAGTGGTATTTTAGTCCACTTAGCAACAACTTCTGCTATGTCTTGATCGTCAACTTCTTCCTTAAGCATAGAACCTTGTTTTTGCAATGTTACAAACTTTTCATTTTGAAGCTCTAAATCTTTATTTAAATTAACTAAAATACCATACTTAATTTCTGCAGCCCTATTTAAATCACCCTCTTTTTCAGCCTTATTTTCTTCCAGCTTCTTTTGTTCAATTTCCGACTTAATCTTACGCATTTCGTCAATAAGCTCTTTTTCACTCTGCCATTGCAAACGAAGCTTTTTATTGTCTTCCTTTAAAGATTCCAACTCTTTATCTAATTTCTTTAGTCTTTCCTTTGAAGCCTCATCTTTTTCTTTTTTCAAAGCTTGTTTCTCAATCTCTAACTGACGAATCCTGCGCTCATTGGCATCAAGCTCTTGAGGCATACTATCAATTTCAATTCTAAGCTTTGAAGCCGCTTCGTCTATAAGATCTATCGCCTTATCAGGTAAAAATCTTTCTGTAATATATCTATCTGAAAGTGTAGCCGCAGCAATAATAGCTGCGTCTTGAATACGAACTCCATGATGTACTTCATACTTCTCCTTTAATCCACGTAATATAGCAATAGTATCTTCAACCGAAGGTTGACTAACAATAACCTGTTGGAACCTTCTCTCTAAAGCAGCATCTTTCTCAACATATTTTCTATACTCATCTAAAGTTGTTGCTCCTATGCAGCGAAGTGTTCCACGAGCCAGTGCAGGCTTAAGCATATTTCCAGCATCCATTGATCCTTCAGTCTTGCCAGCACCAACAATTGTATGCATTTCATCAATAAAAAGTATCACCTGTCCTTGTTTAGATTCTACTTCTTTTAAAACCGCTTTTAATCTATCTTCAAACTCACCTCTAAACTTTGCTCCTGCAATTAAAGCCCCCATATCTAAAGAAATTACTTTCTTACCCTTTAAACCCTCAGGAATATCACCTTCATAAATTCTTTGAGCTAAGCCTTCAACAATAGCCGTCTTGCCTACTCCAGGCTCACCAATTAATACAGGATTATTCTTTCTTCTTCTAGATAAAACCTGAATAATACGCCTTACCTCCTCATCACGACCAATAACAGGATCTATTTTTCCTTCTTTTGCTAATTGTGTTAAATCTCTTCCATATTTTTCTAATGCTTGATATTTATCCTCTGAATTAATATCCATTGCCTTCTGTCCCCCTCGTATCTTTTTAAGAATGTTTAAAATATCATCCTTAGTAATTCCATTACTTTTCAATTCTTTGCTTATAACAGTATCTTCGTTCTCAAAAAATGATAAGGATATATGCTCAAGAGCAACGAACTCATCTTTCATATCCGACGAAATCTTTAGTGCTTCGTTTAATATATTATTCAAAGAAACAGACAAAAATGGTTGTTGATCTCCCTGCACCACAGATTTCTTTTCAAGTTCAAGTTCCAACTTGTCTAAAACTGTATCAACAGGTATGTTCAAATTGTTAAGAAAAGAAACTATTAAACTATCATCTGATTTTAAAAGAGAATAGCTTAAGTGCTCAGGCTCAATTTGCTGATGTCCAAGCTGCATTGCAAGTTCAACTGACTTTTGAATGGATTCCTGAGTTTTTTGTGTAAATTTTTCAAAATTAATAGCCATCGCAGTCTCCTTGCTTAAAAGAACTTAATTAACCACAACCAAAAAATGTTATTTACTAAAACAATTCTTAGCTACAAACAATCCAGTTACAAAACCAACAATCATAATAAGTGGTAAAAGAATTATCCCAGGCATGCTTAGCTTCCAAAATAGAAAACGTAAAGAAACCACTTGTGTATTTTGAAGCAAAACAATAGCTAAAATTACTCCTCCCACCAATAATGCAATCTTTTTATTTTTCACGTAATCTCCTTTATAAAACTTATTATATTTTCTTATTAATACTGCCTCTTTTTACAATTCCCCTCAAAAGTCTCCCTAAAATATCTGCTCCAGTTATTATACGTTTCTCTTCATTCCAGTATAAAATCAAGTCTTGATCTATTACATCATCTTCTGCATGCTCAGGAAAAACTTTAAATTTGTGAATAACCTGCTCAAGGGTTATACCTTTTTCTTTAACAATAATTGGCCTATGGCAATATTTCTTAATCTTTGCTTCTTCTTTCTCGTACATAACATCTCTTAAGAATTGATCAGCATCTAATACTAACTTTGGTTGACCACTAAGATCTGTAATGATTACCCATTTCTCATCAGATTCATGCATTTTTTGCAAAAGCTCATCATCTGGATTCCTTGTGAATTTAGGAAATATTGGAAATCCAGTCTTATATGTTGGAAAAGAAATGATACTTTTAGGGTTAATCGTTTCACCCTCTTCTTCAATCTTTATATCATCCAAATCTAGGAAATTTATAGCCCCTTTAACCTCCATATGACCAACATCTGCGTCACTAGAATGAGCATGACGTTGGAGCATCTCAGTTATTTCTTTCTCGTTAAAATACCCTATTTTCTCTTTTCCTAACCACTTATCTAACAAAATTGCTGTTGGCTTTGCAATTGGATAAAGAATAAGTTGATAAACATGTATGGCGGGAACCAATAAAACACTTGCCTTTAACACATTGCGAGATAAATAAGCCTGGGGCAAGACTTCCCCTAATAACGTAATTCCTAATGTAGAAAAAATGAAAGCACCTATGCCACTAAAAACCGACTCTGCAATTAGCGCAAGCATAACATTACTAGCTACATTCCCCCATAACAATGTTGCTAATAAAAGATGGGCATCTTTTCTTAAATTCAATATTCGATTTGCATCAAGGTTACCTGTATTTGCCTGCACTTCTAATTTAAGACGACTTAATCCAAAGAATCCTAAATTAAGACCTGAAAACATTGCTGAATGGAGAAAGCAAATAAGAATTCCAATCCATTTTATTGTTAACAATTTTATTTCTCCTTTTTCTTAGAAAGCGCTTCAATTGCTGGTGTCATTTGGACATGAAGATCTAACTGCGGAAATGAAATGCGAATTCCGTTTTCTCTAAATGCTTTATCAATCATAAAATTAATTTCACTACGTAAAACCTTTTGATTATCTGGTCTAGCTGTCCAAATTAATAAATCAAAATTTAAGGACGAATCTCCAAACTCTAAAAATCGTACTTCTGCAGAAGGCTCATTTAAAACCTCGCTGTGTTCATTTGCAATATTTAGAAGAACTTGATTTACCAAATCAACGTTCGACCCATATGCAACACCAATAGGACAGTGAAGCCTAATCCTAGGGTCATCCATAGACCAATTTATAACATCATTCTCAATAAACTTTGTATTAGGCACAACTATCGTTACATTATCAAATGTTCTGATAATAGTTGAGCGCATATTAATGCTCAAGACCTCAGCAATACTATCTCCGTGCTTAATCAAATCTCCAACGCCTATAGGTCTTTCAAAAAGCAATATTATTCCAGATATAAAGTTTGATGTAATATTTTGTAAACCAAAACCTATACCTACACCTAAAAAACCAAATGTAACGGCTAGGGTGCTAAAATTAAGACCAATACATTGAGCAGCCAAGAAAACACCCAACACTAAAAAGCTATAATGAATAATTCTACTAAGCGAATATACAGCAGCGCTCGTTAGTTTTAATTGCTTGTATAGTCTTTTACGTAATAGTCTCTGAGAAACAGCTGATACAATCAAAGCTCCTAGAAATATACAAATAGCTAGTCCAACCTTCCCGAGAGTAACCGCAGCATCTCCTATGTGTAAAATAGGGAAGTTAATCCAATTAATAATTCCTTTAAATCCAGTTTCCATATAATCTCCTCTTACTTTAATAAAACTATAAATATACCAACATGTTTTAGCTTCATTTTACTTATTTGTATAAAATCTATTCTTACCTGTCTTTTTTGCTTGATATAAAGCTGAATCAGCTTTCTGCATAAAATCATATCTATTAGTATCTTTATTTAAAGACAATTGTGCAATACCAACGCTTATCTTCATAACTTGCTTTAATTTTAGTTCACTAACTTTACCTATTATTTTATTAGCCACTATTTCTGCATCAGACACTTTCGTGTCAGGCAATATGATAACAAATTCATCGCCTGCATATCTACATGCTATATCAATGTCTCTAATGTTTTCTTTAAAAGCTTTCGATAATTCCTTTAACAAGATATCTCCCTCTAAATGACCATATGTATCATTGTAGGATTTAAAATCATCTACATCTATCATGAGCATGCATAAAGGTATTCCATGTCGTTTGGCTCTACTTATTTCACGATCAAGCGTTTTTGTAAAATGTCTAAAATTATATATGCCGGTTAAAGGATCAGTTATCGTTAAAAATTCTAAATTCTTGTACAGTTTAGAAGCTTCTATAGACACTCCTACCTGGCGGACAATCATACACAATGTCTTTAGATCTAGTTCATTAAATATAGGGTCTTCTTTATTCTTTTTGTCCGAAACACTTAAAACTCCAAGAATCTGATCTTCTAATTTGATAGGTGCGCATATAAAAGATTTACCTTTATACGAAGGTCTACTCTTTCTTAAAAATCTATTATCTTTTTCGATGTCTGAAACAAGCATAGGCTGTCCTTCTAGGGCAACTAAACCAGCTATAGGATCTCCCATCTTTAATTTTGTTTTTAAAGCAACTTCATCGCTTAACCCAACATAACCCCTCAAACATAATTCTTGTGATTTTTCATCTACTAACATAAGAGAACACTTAGATGCCTCTAAAATCTTTGTTGTTTTATCTACAACAAAATCAACCAATTTATTTAAATCTAACACTTTATGTAATCCCTCTTCCAAATTAAGTACTTGTTCCAACTTATTTCTTTCTAAATCTAACCTCATTCTCAATTCTTTTTCTTTTCTCTCTGCATCTATTCTTTCTGTAATGTCTCGAGCAATAACAGAGGCTCCAATAATTTTATTTAAGGCATCTCTTATAGGTGACACAGACAAAGAAACATTGATTAAAGATCCATCTTTCTTCAATCTAACTGTTTCATAGTGTTTAAGTTTTTCACATTAGAAATTTTTGTTAATATATCTGATAATGCACTATGCTCTTCTTGTGGAATTAATACAGATGTCGATTTACCAATAAGCTCTTCCTTAGAATAATCAAACATTGCTTTACAACTTTCATTCCAGTCAGATATATGCCCATCTAGCGTTATAGACCATATCGCATCTTCTGATGAATTAACAACAGAAGCAAACCTAGAATTAAGCTTGCTCACAGCTTTATAATATAAGAACCAAGAATGTATTGACCAAATAATAATTAGAATGAGTAAATGATTTAACAAAACTCTTAGAACTTGGCCTGTAGGGGGAACAACTATAAGAGATGTTATAAGCAATACTGAAGATAAAATAGCAACAATATAAGAATGTTTTTTATTGGAAGATTGCAAAGAAAGCAATACTACAACAATATAAAAAAGTCCTCCAATTGCCCAACGTATAGATAAATCCATATAAAATGCAAAAATACTTAATACAATGCACAATATAAACATATACGAATCTTTAATATTCAATTTCATATTTCTCTTTCAACTAAAAACTTTTATTATATTTTAAATACACCTTTTCATCAGTCTTAGCTTTATTTGTATCATCTGCGAAATCTTCAGACCCATTCTTCTCTTCTATGCTTTTTTCCACACCAACAGATACACTAGAATTAACCTTATACTCGCCTTGCACTTTTTGTGTAACAGTCGACTGTTCTTTTTGATCAATTGTATTGCCAACACCATATCCAATATCCATCTTATCCGTTAAATCCTTCTTTGCAAAAATGCCTGTTTTGTTTTTATCTACATCGAAGGATAGCTCACTCAATCCAAAGAACTCAGCGAATGAATTATCTGTATTGCTAAATAAGAAATAACCAATAAAATCCTTAGCTAAACCAGGAGAGAGCGTTCCAGAATCCATAGACTGTTCTACTCCTTTTAATCTTTTTCCCGATACTAGCATAAACATAATTTTCTCTTTAGATAAACTAGGATCAGATGACAAATTAGTAACAGGTTTTTTGACAGTTCCCCTTATTGCTAATTTAATTTTCACCTTATCTATATCTGAATTTCCCCTAATATTAAGAGATGGATTTTGAGGTATGCCAAGAAAGCTAACAGAGCTATCTTCTAATTCAACGGTGGTATTTCTTGATTGAACTGATCCTGTTTTTAAAGAAATGTTACCAAAAACTTTCAAACTTCTCTCTATATCTCGAAGGTTAATAACAACTTCAATATCAGACTTTTGTAATGACACCTGTTTATACGATATTTTATCTGTTATTATTCTTCCCTTTATTTCTGGTGATGAAACCTTGCCGTTTATATACAAATCAACTTCGCTCAAATACCCAGATAACGCAAATCTTGCTTTATTAACTTTAGGGAAATAGCTTAAAATGTCTTCTATAGCTACTTCTTTAGAATATATATTAAAATTTACTTTTTTATTTCTAAACGATCCAGAAATGACAATTGGCTCAGAATATGGCAAGAAGACCCTAGCATTATCAACCTGGATAATCGGACGTATAATATCAAAATAATTTAATTTAATAAATAGCTGCTGTATCTTAACAATAGTTCCTTCAGATGCGCTCTTAATATTGTGCATTTCAGCGCCATAGAAAGTAACCCCTACTAACAAATTGCCATCTAATTTCTCAAAGGCTATATCTTCTTTTAAAACATATTTATACAATACACTACTAATAACAAATTTAGCACCACCTTTTGTAAGCAAAATATAGGAAAATATTAACCCAATGATAACAAATAACATTAAAAAAACCTTAATAGTTGTAATTTTAATTTTAAACATAACTATAAAGAATTAGCGATTCATAAGTTTTATCTGGTCACTATTATTACGGGATATCTTTCTTAAATTTTTAGCTACTTTGGTACCCTTTAAAGCGTTAATCATAACTTCATTACCTATCACAGCATTAGCCCAACCTCTTTCTATAACAAAAATTCTTTCAACACGTGAGTTATAATCAACAATTGTAATTTCTTTTGTCTCTTCATTTACAGCTATAACCTCTCCTACAAAGAAGTCTCTATCTTTTCTAAGCATAGAATGTGCAGGTGATGCAACAATACAAGAAAACACTATTACTATTAATAAAATTACTATTTTTTTCATTTATATCTCCTTTTGTTACAATACGTTAGTGAACAATAAATCACTATTCACACTATAAACTATTCTATTGTTAAATTTCATAAATCATTATAGCATTGTTTACTTGAAACCATACAAAGACTTCATAGCCGCGGTCTCTAGATAATAGAGATCACTCCGCCAGCTCTATTGCTTAAAATATATACCAACGGAGTGATTTAAAAAGCTTAAACATGAAATACAAAGAAATTATTACATCTCTATTTCTGGCTTAGGCTTTGGCTTCCTTTTTATAGTTTTTCCCATTTTTAGCCCCCTTTATATCGTTAGACTATATAAAATAATTTATTAAATTAATCGTAAGTTATCCAAACTAATATTATATTAGTGCCACTTGCTTTAGTGATACTTAGTCAACCAAACTTACATCCTTAGCCACATTTGAACCTCTATTAAATGTTATCTTAACTTCATCCCATTTATCAAGAGATAATAACAAGTCCTTATCATTAACCATGAATGTTACATCTTCTTCTGATTCAAGATTTCTTACAACAATCTGATCATCCTTAATATTGATAAGAATAATGCTACCTTGCATTTCATCAATTACAATCACTGGCTTTGGAGCTTTCCTATCTTGTATTTCTTTTCTTCTCTTATGATCAATCATTCCAGCAAAACTTGGCGTAATTGTTAAAACCATTAAGTTCACTAGCAATATGATACTTATAACTTTTTTCATGCTTTATCTCCTTCTAATTCTATTTGCTAAATATTGATTTCATTTTTCCAAACCTGCTAAACTCTTACAAGTTTATTCTATTCTTCCTCTTCTACGATTATCTCGTCAGATTCATAAATATCCTCTGAATCAACACCCCCCAATTCTTCAAACAAACTTTCAGTATTCTCCTTATAAATACTAGTAATGGACTTAGAATATGATGTCTGTTTATATTCTATTGAGACCTCAGCTCCTTTTTTTAAGTCGTCTAAAGAAGCAATATTCTCCAACTGAATATTCTCATCTATATCATAGTTCACTAAAATATCGTCTTCTGCAGTTAAATTATATTCCTCTAAAATAATTCCCTGTTCAGAAGCTTCAACGATAATACCGAATGCATACTCCTTTTTTTCTACAGTCTCTACAGTCTCCTGTGCTATTGCTGGAAACGCACAAACAACAACAAAAAATAAACTTAAAAATACTCTTTTAATAACCATTGTTTTTCCTTTCTTTATTTCACTTTTAATATATTATTTACTTTTTCTAACAACACATCAGTTCCTTCTGACTTATCAAAGTAATCATAAGCCATATCTATCAATTCTTCTTGCTCATCAACATTTAACACGCTCGAAACTAAAACTTTTAAACTAGGATCATATTCCTGTATTACACCAAACATAATGTCGCCATTAATATCGGGCATATTTATATCTAAAATTATCAAATCTATTGAATGCTGACGTATTAGTATATTCGTTGCTTCAACTGCGTCACTTGCCTCAAGCACTTGATAACCCTCTGATACTAATAAGTTGCTATACAGGTCTCGTATTTTCGGCTCATCCTCTACAATCAATATTTGTTTCAAAGTCTACCCCCTTTCTGTTATGCAAATTTATTTTAACTAATCAAATAATGCATTAATCAATGCAGAGAATATAGCAAACATGACATTAAAATAAGATTAAATTAAGATTAAAAATTTCTCATTTAGGAAATAAAGAAATGGTGGGTTAAAGAGACTAACTTGTGGCGGGAAGTGTAATAGTAAAAATTGAACCTTTACCTTCTGTACTAGAAACCTTGATATCACCTTTATGTATTTTAGCTATTGATAGAGCAATGTTGAGCCCTAAACCATTACTTGGACTAGAAGGATCATAAAATTCATTCTTATGAAAGAATCTATTGAAAATCTTTGGCATATTTTCTTCAGGTATACCTACTCCATTGTCAGTAATGCTAGTATGAACGCAGTCTTTCTGAACAACTATATCTATCGCAATCTTTCCTTTGACGGGCGTAAATTTAATGGCGTTATGAATTATGTTAAAAAACAACCTTCTTAAATGAACATTATCAGCTTCTAAATTAAACTTACATTTAGGAAAACTTATTTCTAATCGGAGTTCTTTCTCAGATGCAAGAATTTTAGTTTGCTCACATATTTCTTTAAGAAATTTATTTCCAGAGATAGGCTCTAGCTTAAATATTTCAGGCCTATAATCAAATTTAGATAACAATAACAAGTCCTCAACGGTCTTTAGCAATCTTCTCGACTCCTCAAGACTTGTCTTAATTACTCTCTTGTATTCCTCGGGACTTCTTACCTTTCTTAGAGCAAGCTCACATTCTCCTCTAATAATGGCTATCGGAGTTTTTAATTCATGAGCAACTTCCGAACTAAACTGAGTTATATGACTAAAAGAATTCTGCAATCTTGCAATCATTTCATTAAAAGCCTCAACTAGATTTTTCATCTCTTCATCAATATATTTATACTGCAATCTTTTACTTAAATTTTCGTGCGTTATGTTTCTAGCTGTATCTATAATTTCGTCCACTGGACCTAAAATTCTACGAACAATAAAATGTCCAAGGAATCCGTATAATATTAAAATTAGAGGTATACTTAAAATTGTCACGTACAATCTATTTTGTAATAGATAAACAATAGGCTTTTGAGACACAGCTATCTGGACTAAATATTGTTGACCACCAATAACAAACTTGGATTGTCTTAATCGTAGATTCTTTTTCTTAAATTTAATTACTTTGTAATCTGTGGCTTCCTTTTTAATCGCCATGTTTCTTTGAAAAACTTTCCACAAATCACCAAATAAATTCTCAGACTTAACAATTGTATTTCCCTTGCTATCTGACAAATGAATAAAATATTCACTCAAATTTAACTTCTCATATTTCTTGTTCCATTTATCCTCAAACTTAACAATTTCCTTTTTATAGTAATCTGTAATATTACCTTTCTGCCCCTTATGCTCCCCCTTCAAAGTGATGACTCTTCGCATAACAAAAACTAAAGAATACCTGTCTTGCGGCAAAATATCTGCATAATTATAGATAGACTCAAGAACAGATTCTACCCTAACATTTAACTCACTATCAAGCTCATCATAAAGAGTCCTGTATAAGCTAAAATATAAGAAAGCACTATATAGAACCAAAATGAAACCTAGAATTAAGGTCGTAAAAATACTAATTTTAAATTTAAGTGTGTTAAACTTCACCGGTGAGACTCGCTTAGAATATAACCTGTTCCGCGAATAGTATGGATAAGTTGCTTTTCAAAACCTTTATCAATCTTGCTTCTAAGGTATCTTACGTATACATCTATAATATTAGTAAAGCTGTCAAAACTTTCATCCCAAACATGCTCAGAAATCATTGTCCTTGTGATAACTTGATTTGCATTTATCAAGAAATACTCTAACAAAGCATATTCTTTGCTAGTCAGAGAAATATCTTTTCC
Organism: Candidatus Zapsychrus exili; assembly: GCA_030765585.1. Classification (GTDB taxonomy): domain Bacteria; phylum Omnitrophota; class Gorgyraeia; order Zapsychrales; family Zapsychraceae; genus Zapsychrus; species Zapsychrus exili. Next base: position 16,077 of record JAVCCJ010000102.1, read on the forward strand.
TCCCCTAGTAGCTTTATGAGTTATTTGGTTTAACTCTAAGTCGGAAATCTTAAGAACAGTATTTTTCTCCTTACCATCTCTTCTTAGCAAAGCTCTCACTCTTGCCAAGAATTCCTCAAATGCAAAAGGCTTAGTCAAATAATCATCAGCCCCAGCATCTAGACCCTGTACTTTGTCTTCTGTGGCATCTCTTGCGGTTAACATAAGTATTGGAGTATTTATTTTATTCTTTCTTATTTGACGACACACATAAATTCCGTCTTTGCCTGGTAACATAATATCTAAGACAATTAAATCATACTCATTAATATCCACCAAATAAAGAGCATCATCTCCGTTACAAGACACATCTACCGCAAACTTCTCTTCCTTCAATCCTCTTTGGATAAAGTTTGCAATCTTTTTTTCATCTTCAACTAATAATATTCTCATAATTTTATCATTATTTTAATGTATCACTAATTGTAGCAGCCATAGAAGCAGGAAACGCTACAAGAATAATTCTTTTTATTGCAAGCAAGTTATCAACTCCCCATGGACATTTAAGAATAACTGAAAGAAACAAGCCTACTGCAAGCAACGACAAACCATAGGTAACAACAACTCTCTTTACATAATTAAAAATATGCCCCTTAAAATTAAATCTATAAAAATTATAATAAACAAAGCTAGAGATAAAGAAAACTGACATAAAAGCTATATAAAGAATGTTTCTAAAAGGAAGTTCTTTTGATAATACCCAAACTTCCTCCGTAAAAGCAACTGGCACACATAATAGATACGCTCCAACTATAATTTGCAATACATCTCTTGGTCTAAGCTCAACTTGAAAAGGAGTAACAATGCTATGTATAACCTTTCCAGTTTCATCGATTATAGGCGTGACCTTATGGAGATATCCACCTATTCTTTCAACTTTAGCTTTCTTAGACATTTTATTTACCCTCCTAGTTGCAACATATCATAAAAAATTAAATTTATTTCAATAAAGAAGCTATTAATTACCAATAATACTATTAATTCCTTTAATCGGAACTGAAACCCAACCTGGACGATTATTAAGCTCATAATTTAACTCATAAATTGCTTTCTCAAGAAGGAAAGTTTTAAGCAGCATATCAAACTCATCCTTATTAGACGGAACCAAGGAACTTTTTCCTAATGTATCTAAGTATTCATTTAAGAACACTCCTGCTGCATGCTGATACCATACATCTGCCCAAGATTCTAAAACAGCTATATTTTCTGGCCTTAAAGTAGGTCTTAATAAAATTGAACCATGAGCAGCATAGTGAAACGAACGAATCATGCCTGCAACATCTCTTAAAGCAGAACGCTTTAATCTTCTTTCACTTAATGCTCTTGCCGGCTCTCCTTCAAAATCTATAATCTGAAAATCTTTTCCCGTATAAAGCACCTGACCTAAATGATAATCTCCATGAATTCTTATTTTCATAGCTGATATTTTTTTATTTAATATTTTCTTAAATACGCCAAATATTTTGGTTTCTAAAGACAATGTATTCTCAGCCTCAGACTTTAGATCACTCTTTATATCTTTTAAATTATTATTTAACAGCTTAAAAGTTTTCTTTGTTAAGCCTCTCATAGATTGATAAACAGATCTCTGGTACAATAGAGAAAAAGCAACAGGAGTAAACTCTCCTGAAGGCTTACCAGAAGACAGCTCCAAGTGCATCTGAGCTGTTCGTGCACCTAGCAATTTAGCCAACTCAAAATAATAGCTTCCAGCATAATCCAAAACAACCTCTGGAATTTTATCTATATCGACATCTAGCAAAGAATTTGTCAAAACAGGAATCTCTTCTTCTGATCTTTCTTTGTTAGATAATACCATCTCAAAATACTGGCCTAAATGATCTTTTGTATAAGTCCAAGCATCTCCTTGATTCGCAATATAATTCTCCAGCATACATAGGACAGTTGATCCTTTTTTCTTTGAATGATATTCAATAGTTCCAGCGAAAGAAGGAGCAAATGAAGCATTTTTCTTTTCTGATAAGAACTTTACAACTTCACAATCAGGATTTATGCCCTCTTCTATTTTTCTAAAGAACTTCAAGAAGAAAACATCTTCATAGATTATTGCACTATTGCTTTGCTCTACCTTAAGAACATTAGACGTTAAATTGTCTCTAAAAGTTTTATTAAAGTTTTTACCTTTTAAGCACACAACGTCGCCCTTGATTCCATTCATTTTCTTTTTCTTTGCTATCATAGAAAGAAGAGCTTGGTGAAGCTTTTCATTGTAAATACCATCATACAAAATACCATCCTCATCACCAACGTTCAATTGAGCAACAATTCCCTGCAAATAATCTTTTGTAACAAGGTGTGCAGCTCCACCCTTAATATAAGCAAATGGCATCAAATATGTACTAGAAGATCCTTCGGCAAAAGATACTTCTAATATAGCAAGTCTTGCAACAATAGAGTCAGTAGATATGGGAAAGTTCTCAAGAATCTTAACATGAGACACATTGCTTCCTTTTTCGCCAAACCATCGACACTTTTTTAAATAACTAGGCAAAACTTCTTTTTCTAGCAAATTCAAATTATCGCCTTTAAATACCTCTTGCCATGACAACTCGGCATTTAAAATAGGAACCTTTTTTTGTTTCTTAGAAGATTTTTGTGCCTTTACTTCCTCAAGCTTAAGCCAATAATGATTATGTGGCCCTAAAGTTATGTTATATGGCTCTTCTTTTATTTGCGGAAACTTATTTTGACTAAATACTTCTTCTGGCACGAATCCTTTGTATTGAGACAAATCAAGCTCAACAGATTGAGCAAAACGAGACAAATTAATAACGACCAAGACTATTTCATCATCTTTTCTACGTATAAAAGTCAGAACTTTTGCATTTTCTGGAAATAAAAACTCAAGACTTCCATGACCAAACGACTTAAGTTTCTTTCTCATATCAATAACACGCCTCATCCACCAAAGTGTTGAGGAAAGGTTTAAATCCTGGTTCTCAACATTTATAGTTTCATAATGATATTCTGGATCAATAATAGTGGGTAAATATAACTGCTGTGGATTGACATTAGAAAACCCGGCGTTTCTATCTGGGCTCCACTGCATTGGAGTGCGCACGCCATCTCTGTCTCCAAGATAATGATTGTCTCCCATACCGATCTCATCTCCATAATAAATGATAGGTGTTCCAATAAGAGAAAATAACAATATATTCATAAGCTCTATTTTCTTTCTATCATTTCCTAAAAGAGGTACCAATCTGCGACGAATTCCTAGATTTATTTTTGACTGAGAGTCTTTTGCATAAACCCTATACATATAATCTCTCTCTTCATCCGTTACCATCTCTAGCGTCAACTCGTCATGATTTCTTAAAAATATTGCCCACTGACAGTTGTTAGGGATATCTGGCGTCTGCTCTAATATATCAACTATAGGAAAACGATCTTCCATTTGAAGCGCCATATACATACGAGGCATAAGAGGAAAATGAAAAGCCATCTGACATTCTTTTCCTTTTCCAAAGTAATTAATGGCATCTTCTGGCCATTGATTTGCCTCAGCTAAAAGCATTTTATCTTTAAACTTTTTATCTACATGTGTACGTAATTTCTGCAAGAATTGATGTGTCTTAGGAAGGTTTTCACAATTTGTACCGTCTTGTTCATAAAGATATGGAACTGCATCAAGCCTTAAGCCATCGACTCCAAGGCCAAGCCAAAAATCAGTTACCTTAAATATTTCTTTTTGAACATCCGGATTGTCAAAATTTAAATCAGGCTGGTGAGAATAAAAACGATGCCAATAATAAGCATCTGCTTGTGCATCCCAAGACCAATTAGATGTCTCGAAATCTTTAAATATTATCCGAGCATCCTTATATTTATCTGCGTCTTTACTCCAAACATAGTAGTCTCTCCATTTAGATTTCTTTGGAGCTATGCGAGATTTCTGAAACCAAGGATGTTGATCTGAGGTGTGATTGATAACAAGCTCTGTTATAACTCTTAAGCCTCTTAAATGAGCTTGTTTTAAGAATTCTTTAAAATCTTTTAAGGTTCCAAATTGGGGATTCACTTGATAATAGTCAGAGATGTCATATCCATCATCCCTCATTGGAGAAGGATAAAAAGGCAATAACCAAATTGCTGTTATACCAAGACTCTTTAGATAATCTAGCTTTTCTGTTAACCCTTTAAAATCTCCGATACCATCATCGTTACCGTCAAAGAAAGTTTTTACATGTAACTGATAAACTACAGCATCTTTATACCATAACGGATTACTTTTAATACTATTACGTGAAGCACTCATATTTTAGCCTTCCTTGATAAGAAAAAATGATAAAAAACTGAAATAAAATAAACCCTAATTTTCAAGAATTCTTCCTTAAAAACCTTAAAACTTTTAAACCACCTTACTGAATCTTACACAAAGCAATATAAAAATATGAAATTCTTTATTATTTTATATCTTCTACAACCGAAACGCCTTCGGAGCTGATAAGATCTATTCTATTAATTTTAATTTTATATATTTCTATCGGCTTTAAAAAGGTTAACTTAAGACTCCTTATATTCTTTTTTCCACTAACATTATCAGAAATAGATCTAGCAGTCATTTGAGTTTGCTTTTTATGCCAGTCGCCTAAAAGTTTTTCAAATTCTTTACCAACTTTCAACACACTCGCTATTCCGTAAATGTGAAAACCTTTTACTTCTTTCATATCAAATGTGGAAATAGAAACCTTCCTATTTTCTTTTATATTCTTGTAGGAGCTATCTATAATATGGTCAACCAGATACAAATATTTATCTTTAAATTTTAAGAATATTTTAGGAGAAACATGTGGGCATCCTTCATAATTTGCAGTGCCTAAAGTAACAAAATGTTGTTTTCGTAAGAAATATCCAAGTTTTTTCTCTAACATAACATAAAATCTCCTTATTGTTTATTTTGACTTAAAACATGCAAAAATCAAACTTAAAATAAGACATTAATAAATTCCAAGTAATTATTTAATGATTCTTTCGCCTTTAAGCACTGCAGGAATTGAGGACACATCTATTCGTATTCCCCCGTCATGCTCTATTTTTAAAGTATAAATATTCCCCGGAACAAACATGGTACCAGGTGCTTCTATCTGAGCATTTTTAATTCCAACAGAATCTGCCTTATCCTTATCTAGCGCATATTCCCAGAATCTTTCCCATACTTTTTGTTCAAAATCAGCTATATCATCATCTATTTTATACCCAGCAGGAATTTCATTAGCCTTCGTTATTTCATATACCTGTGTATCTTTTTCATCTAACATAAAAACCTTCCAAAAAAGAACAACGCTTTTACCTTTTAACTTATCCTTAGATTCTACAAACTTATCATAAAATCTAACTACAAGAGACTGAAACTGAATTATATTACCTGAAAATGTAAAATATTTAGGCTCAAGTGGTACGCCACGAGAATCGTATTCTAAAAACTTAATAGTTGTAAGCATCTTTTTAGACTTTTCATCTAAGTTAACGCCTGTTACAAGAACTTCAGCTATTCTCGAATCTGAATTTAATCTTGATATAATTTCCTTTAATACGCTTTTCTCCATAATAAACTTTTGAGCGAAACTATAAAAATTAAAACATAAAAAACAAAAGACTAGTAGCAGAATTGTCCTTTTTATATATTTAGGTTTTATTTTCTTCATTCTTTTGTCCTTAATACTTTATTCTTATTTTCTAAAACCACGGCCTTCCACCAGTACAAGGTTCTTCCAGAGGCGTTATTAAAGAACCATTCAGAAGCATGTAATACCCCAACTAAAGACTCCGCTTCCATTTTTACGCAAACTTTCTATATCTTTGTCGCAACCACTTAGACGTATCAATCTCCGTTAAATAAGATAATATTCTATCAAGAATTCGATATATTTCAAGATACGAATTAAACCTAGGAATAAGCTAAAAAAAGTAAAATCCTACCAAAATTAAAAGATAACTGCAATCTTGTAGAAAATCACCTGCACTTAATTATTCTTTTCTATCAATATATTTTCTTCTCTTTGAATTTCAACTAAATCGTTCTTTACAAGGCACTCTATTCCTTTTAAAACCAAATCTTCTGGCTCTTTTAAAACTTCAGATACCATTTGTTTAGCAAAAAGTCCCTTGTTATGTTCTAATAATTCTAGAATTCTACCTGCAACAATATTAACCTCTATTCTTTTAACCATAAAATACAATCCTCCCTGACAACAAAAACCTATAATACATTTAAATTAAAATGAAAAATTAACTATAGGAAAAAAATCTCTTTCGCCATTCTTGTGAACATTAATAAGACCTATTTGCACTCCGTTTAACCAATCAGCTTCATTTATAATCCCAATTTGAAGTCCATTAAAATCATAACTAGAGTTATAAAATCCAACCTGCAAACCTTTCTGAACCCCTTTTGTCCTGTTTATCAGTCCTAAGTCTATTCCCGAAACATCAGCGTTTATACCATGTATAAAATTTACCCTTAAACCCTTAACATCCTCAAATTCATTTACAATCTGTATAGGGTTTATAAAAGATACCTGCAATGGAGCGTCTGCATAAGAATTCTTAGGGCAAAATGCCATAAGGGTTGCCAATAATACAACAATTACTAAAATTGAGTTTTTCATAAAACTTCCTTTCTTTTAATTAAATATAATCTAAATTTCTCATCAAACTTCTTGTATGCTTTCTATATCACTTTTAAAAGCCACCTTTCTTTGAAAACTAAAATCTGGATTATTGGGTTTTAATATATATCTTGGCTCATCGAGATATGTAGAATTGTTACTATATAGTTTTTATAGTATATTTTTTATTGCTAGACAAACAAATATCTTTGTTAATAAATGACCCTGATTTTTTCTAAGTAAAACTTTAATGACCTTTGGGTATCTAGCCTGGTAGTTCCTTCCACTAATACAAAAAATTAGAGCGAAAGTATTCTTTTATTAGAAGATTACAAATACCTTGATGTTATTTATGCTTCAGTAGTTCCCCGCCATTTCTTGAGTTATTTACAAATTTTAATATTTTATCATGCTGTTTAGACGGAAATATTATATCCCATCCGTTAATTCTGCCTTTAAGGTAATAATAACAATGCAGTCTACAACCGTCCCATGTAGCTATCTCATCCTTTGCATATTGATCATCCAGAAATACCTTCCAATCATCTTGACCATATTTCCATATTTTATAGTTCATCATAAGCTTCTTGAAATCTCAATAAACATTATTAGCCACTCTTACTTAACATTTGTAAGATGCATACTGATTCCTTAAATTTTCCTCATTTTTTCTCTGTTGATAAATTAATATGCTTTTCTTATTATTTTCAATTACCTTTTCTTTATTTCCTAAACGATGATAGCAATGAGCTAAAAACAAATAAATTTCAGGATTCTGATTATCCACCTTTGAACCTATCTCAAGAACAGCTTTGGCATCATTTAACTTATTGGATTTTATATAAATACTACCCAACAAGGGATAGTTTCTTATGTCATTAGGGTTCTTCCTTTTTAAACTATAATCAAATTCTAAGTATTATTACTATTGTTAATTAAAATGCAAAATTGATTATAGGGAAAAAGTTCCTTTCACCTTCAGCATGAATATTAATAAGACCGATCTGTATTCCGTCAAGCCAGTCTGTTCGATTAATCAGTCCTAATTGCAAACCCGAAAAATCAAGAGTAGAATTATATATCCCTAATTGAATGCCCTTTTGATAGCCTTTAGACTTATTAATCAATCCTATGTCGATACCAGAAACATCATCATTGACCCCATAAATTACATTAAAACGAACACCTTTAACATCTTCACCTTCATGGACAATTTGAATTGGATTAACAAGAGATAATTGAATAGGCGCATCAGCATTTGCCTTCCCTGTTAATAAAATTCCAATAATTGACAAAATAAACAATACAGATAAAATTTTTCTCATTTTCGTTTTCCTTTCGTTAATACATAAGTTGGCCATGATTAATCATTATAAGCATCATCAATTTATACTAAGAACTTCAACATCAAATTCTAAATTTTTGCCTGCTAATGGATGATTAAAATTAATAATACATTTTTCCTCTTTAATTTCAGTTATGGTACCTGAAATTAATTTCCCCGATTTGTCATCCTTGACCTGAACGCGTCTACCTGTTTCAAGTTTTTTTTCGTTTTTTAAAGATTCCTTTGATATTTCTTGAACTCGGCTCTCATCATATGGGATCTGGCCCTCTTTTGATGATACTTTGATTATTTTCTTATCTCCAATATTCAACCCATCAAAGCCATCTTCTAATTTAGAAATTATTTTTCTTTCTCCATGAGTATATTCAACCTCTTGTTTACTTATTTTTGTGCCTTCTTCAACCTTAATTGTGTAGGAAAATCTTACTTTCTTTCCAATATCAATCATTCTTGTACCCTTCGTTATTACTGATTATCTTTTAATTTATCTCTTTCATGTCTTTTTTAGAAAAATCTACCCAGAAACCTAATTTGGACTGCGCGGTAACATATTCTTAATAATGTCCTATTGCTTTTTTGCAATCCTATCATTCGTAAACCCGGTTACCAATACTATAATCATCATCTATTTAACAACTTCCCGTTGCACATACAGATAACAATACAGAAACACATAAACGAATATCTACTTTTTGTTTAATTTAGCGCATTTTCCCTTTCCTTCTTTGCTATCAATAGAGTTCTATAAATTGAATCCTCCGCTTCTTTTGGGCTGATATTATTTACACCGGACACTTCATCAATAAGAATTCTTTTAGCTGTTCGTAGTAAACGTACTCTTAAAAACAATGAGACAATATCGCTTAGAGCTTCCATATCTCGCATTACTTCAGCTATCTTAAGAAGATCACCAGAATCTAATTTTTCTTTTACTTCAATATATCCCCTTATTTTACTATATGAATAACTTTCAGGACGTTCTCTTAAAGTTTCAAATAGTTTCGGCATATCTTCTTTATTGATAAGATAATGCACACCAATTTTTCTTGCTTTCTTATCAGTTAAAACCAACCTCTGAAACTTAAACGCAGCATTAACTGGTTTGAGAACATAAGTTGGACCATCACCTGTTGCATTTTTCTTATCAAAAATAGTCTTTATGGTACAAATTCCATGTCCTGGATAATGAACTGTGTCTCCGATATTAAACATAATTGACCTAAATGAAGAATTTATATTTGTTAATAAAATCTTCATTTCCTTTTCATATTTTTCTTGAGATTATCTTCAATTGCTGAAATCACTTCTAATGGTTTTAACGGTTTTTTAAGACATGTTTTGACTTTGCATTCTTCGCGCAAAACCTTATAATCTCTTTCTTCATAAAATGCTGTTATAGCAATAATCTTGAGATCTTTTGTTTTTTCATTGGATCTTAATTCTTTAGCAACATCAATGCCGCTCTCATCCCCCAAACAAATATCAAGCAATAAAATATCCGGTTTAATCTTAGCGATTTGTTTAATGGCTGTTTTTGGACGCGAAAAAACGCAAGGTTCATAACCGCACAATTTCAATGTTTCAGAAAACTGTTTTAAGAACTCCCGATTATCATCAATAATCATTACTTTTTTTTGCTTCATAGTCATTTAACTCCTTCTGTTCCCTATTGTTTACATTATAGAACATTTAAGAAATTAGTTAATAGCCGCATTCCTCAAAACATCATCTTCATTCCACTTGTTTTATTAAAATGATTTAATACCAAATAAAAAAAAGGAAGCGATTAGCTTCCTTTTAGAATATTGTACATGTAATGAATGAACGTATTTTTACTTTTTAGACTTAATTGGCAATTTTACTGTTACTGTAGCTCCTTTTCCTTGTTGACTATCGATTTGAATTTCCCCTCTATGAAGTTCAATTAATTGCTTACAAACAGCTAATCCAAGTCCTGTCCCACCTGATTTTCTGGTGAAGAACGGATCAAAAACTTTATTTAGAAACTGACTTGGTATGCCCGAACCATTATCTTTTATTTTAACTTCTATTGTTTGCCCTTTAATAAGGCTGCCCTCTACAGAAATTGTACCCTTCTTCCCTTTAAGAGATTGATAAGAATTGCATAACAAGTTAGTAAATATTTGTTTTATTTGCAATTGATCAACTTCGGCCAAAACATTTTTTAAGCTGGAATAATATCTTGATATTATGTCCTTTCTCTTGCGGAATCTTTTCTCTGTCGTTTCAACGCAATCATTTAGAATTTCATAAATTCTTTCTTTTTCAAAAGCAGGCGCTTTAATGCGGGCATATTTTAACAGGCTATCAATAATTGCTTCACTATCAAGAAGTTTACGCTCGATACTTTTTATATTATCTTTTAATGTGGGATCATTACTTTTCTTTTTTATATTC
>JAVCCJ010000063.1 GCA_030765585.1 Candidatus Zapsychrus exili
CTTCAAAATGTGGTATTCTTTGACCTCTAAGGGTCGTTTAGGAGTCTTTTCAGGCATGCAACCATTATAACTTAGTATTAAATGGTTATCAACCTTTAGTTGCTATAATGTATATTATAGCAACTAAAGAAATTACCCTTATGTATGCAAATACTTCTTAATAGATCGTAGCTTACTAATTTTATTAATCATTTCTTCGACAGCCACATAAATGCTAAAATGTCCCATAATAAATCCTTTTTTTAAAAAAAAGAAAATGTTTGACTTCTGAGAATCAAAGAGTATTATAAGATTAATCAATTACAACTGACGTAAGAAATTTTAATATTTATATTCAGAAATTCGTTTTTTTTGAAAAAATATTGTATACTTTAACTATCTGAGTGGTATGGAAACGTATTCCTCCTATCTTGTTGGCGGAGAAGAGGTGCAACGCCCATACATTACGCCAACAACCTTTTAAATGCTCGGGCTATAAATTAGTCCGAGCATTTCTATTTCCCCTCAAAAGGCGACCATCTTTCAATATATTTAAGCAAATCTAGATAATCAAACATAGGATATATAGTTACTAACTCTAACGTCTTCATATTATATGCCCGCCTGGCAACAACAATGAAATAATTAATATAATATTTTTCTTCAGCAACCTCTTCTTCATTAAGATCTTCATATGGAATATCAACTTTAGTAACATAAAAAAAATCAATACACTTAAATTTTGGTTTATTAAGCTGATAAATCTCTTTGGTTGCTGTTAAAGAAGGAATAATCCAAGGCAATCGACGCGCTCTATAAATCTTATAAAACTCTGGAGAAACAATGTGTCTTCCAGACCGATCATCTTTATAATAACAATCGATATGCTCATCTTTGATTTTTATAGTCCTTCCATGAACATCGTTAATATCTAAATTAGTAAGATTATCTATAAAATACAATTCTGCGGTTTCTGTGGTGGTAGTACGAGGCAATAACTTTGTTCTATCGGACACATGAATTTCAGTCATATTCGATATATGATAATGTGCTGTTTTAGTTAAAAATGTTAAAGTTTTAGCATTAATTGGATTATGAGGATATCTATTTTCACGACATTTAGCAAGTTTTGCTGTTATATAAAATATTATCTGAAGCAACGGAAGACACTTTAAATTTAATAAAGAAATAGATTCATATATCTCTTTATCTTTTAATTTCGCAATTAAATTAGCATCTATATCTTCTGTCATTCATTTCCTTTAAATGAAAAATTAATATTATCTAGTACCTTACCACACATACAAGCTTATCTTCAAGCCTATTAATACCTCACTCGATACGTTGGTTTGTTGGATGTTATTATATTACATCTTGAAAGTCTTCTTTACGCTTAGTAAGATCAAAGGCTGAGTTATTGGCACTACCAATGTATCTATATTTCTTGTAATCTTCCCATAAATTTATTACGGGATAGATATTGTTATTAGCATGTAGTTGGTATTTAAAATTCTCATCGATTATAAATCTCCTCAAAACTACTTTATCTGATCCCAACACGTCAAACAGTAATACATCATTTCTTTTGTATGGAGCTTCAAGTTCAATTGGCACAAGGTCTCCTTTGCCAAATTCTGGAGACATGGCATCATCTTTGATTTCAAACATAACAATGCTTGGAACTTGAAAGCTTTTTGCTTCGTTAGCAGAAACAAGGCTTCTTGTATGTGAAGAATGGTAGGTTGTTGATTTGTTTTTTGCGTAAATATAATCTTTTATTTCTTTGATGGAAAGAATGTGAAATAGACCAGAACCGCTCTCTAGGCATCTGTTGTTTTTTATCATTTTTTCTATATTGTCTAGAAAAAGTATGGAGGGTGAAATTTCAAAGATATTGCAAAGATTGTTAAGCATATCTTTTCTTGGAATTCGTTTGTTTTTCTCCCAAGCAGAAACTGCTTTTTGGCTTGCACCAATCTTGTTAGCTAGCTCAGTTTGGTTAAACTTTTTCTTCTTTCGAAGTGTCCTGATGTTTTTGCCTAAGTCCATTTTATTCTCCTTTTTGAGTAAGTTTAATTTAACTATACCACATTAGAGTAGTAAAATCAAGATATTTACTCGTATATTGTCTGAAAACTTGAATTCTCTAGAAAATGTGGTATAATTATATTGGCTGATTTGGGATGTATGGAAAGAAAGGAAAGTAAGTTATGATAATAGAACGCAGAGGCTTAGCGAGGCAAGATTTTGGAGATTTACATCAAAGAGATTTAAGTATTGTGCAGCAGCGGTTTTTATCGGCAAAAGAAGTAGCTGTCTATCTAGGTCTTAGCATAGGTGCAATACGTAAATGGATAAGAACAGGCCAGATTCCATTTTCTCGCATGAATGGTAGTATACGTTTTGATGTTGAGAGAATAAATGTATGGGCACAAAAGAATAATGCGCGATAACAATTAATCTTTTTGCGTTTTCTAGTAAATGGACTATACTAATATTAATACTTATAGGTAATAGACCATTTGCAAGAAAGAAAGGAGGCGCAAAGAGGAGGTAAGCAAATGGGAACTATTTTTAAGCGCCATAAGAAATGGGGCATTAATTATATTGATTCAAACGGCAATCAGGTGCGAAAGATTGTCTCACCATATAAAGAAACAGCGTCACGTATTCTTAAGAAAATCGAGACTGATATTGCTGAAGGCAAATATATGGATATCAAAAAGAAGAAGGATATTCTTTTTGAAAATTTTGCTGAAGAATATATCAATACTTACGTTAAATTAGAGAACAAGAATGTAGGAAAGCAAAGAAATCTAATTAACGGCTTGGTGAGGCATTTTAAAGGAGAGTATCTGAGCAAAATTAATACTCTTATGGTCAGGCAGTATATGTCAAAAAGATTGGAATCTGTTCGACCTGCTTCTGTAAACAAAGATTATGCTATGCTTAAGTCAATGTTTAACAGGGCTATTGAATGGAGCATGTTGCTCGGAACAAATCCAGTAAGCACAATAAAGAAATTGCCAGAGAACAACGAAAGAACTCGTTGGCTAACAGAAAATGAACAGGAAAGACTTTTGCTTAATTGCAAAGGTATGACAAAGATCATCGTACTAGTAGCATTAAAGACAGGTTTGCGTTGGGGCGAGATAACTTCGCTTAAATGGGATCAGTCATCTAATAGCAACTATGTCGATTTTGATAGCAAGACAATCTTAGTTCATGAATCATTAGCTAAAAGCAAGAAATCAAGGCACATCCCTTTGTGCAGCTCTGTAGTTACTTTTTTAAAGACAATTCCAAGACAGTCAGATACAGATTATATTTTTTGGAATCCTAAAAAAGAAAAAAGAATGCGTTCTATTAGAAAGTCGTTCGACACTGCACTTAAGAAAGCAGACATTATGGATTTTAAGTTTCATGATCTAAGACATACGTTTGCGTCTCAACTTGTTCGAAACGGAGTGGACTTGTTTGTGGTGCAAAAGTTACTTGGACATTCTAATCCTAAGATGACACAACGATATGCGCATTTGCAGTCTGATCAATTAAGGGATGCGATAAGAAAAATTGATAATAGAATAGATTTACAATTTCAAGAAATTATGTATAATACATCTTTGCAAGATAGCACTGTTTTAGCACAATTGCCTTGCGAAGATAAAACTGAAAATTTCGATATCTTGTAACTCTGTTTATAACATTAATTTACAAATTTTGGAGAGGTGCCAGAGTGGTTGAATGGAGCTCACTGCTAATGAGTTGACCTGGGCAACTGGGTCCTCGGGTTCGAATCCCGGCCTCTCCGCCATTGTTGACGCTCAGTCGAACCCTGTTCCTCATGAAGGAGCGGGGTTCGCTGTTTTTGGGGTTCTTTCAGGGGGAAGTTCTGCACGATCTCGCCGTCCGGTTC
>JAVCCJ010000112.1 GCA_030765585.1 Candidatus Zapsychrus exili
CTACAAAAAGCACTTCTGAACGCTTCGCTTGTACACTAAACCGTTTATGCGGCCTTATTCCGCCTTTTGGACTCATAAACGGCGGATTTGCTAATATCACATCAAATGTTTCCTGCCATTTTTCCTCCGAAGTTAATGTATCATACTCATAGATCTTAGGATTTGTAAATCCATGCAAATACATGTTAACCAGCGACAACCTAACCATATCTGGTGAAATATCATAGCCTGAAAAGTTTTCAATAAGCCTTTTCTTTTGAGCTGGGGTTAAATGAACCCTGCCATCTTTTTTATTGCTCTCTAGGATGTGTTTGTACGAAGAAATCAAGAATCCTGCTGTTCCGCAAGCTGGATCTAGAATAGTCTCGTTCTTCTCAGGATCAACTACATTTACTATAAAATCAATAATATGCCGAGGCGTCCTAAACTGACCAGCATCTCCTTGTGAACCCATAACAGAAAGTAGATATTCGAAGGCATCACCTAATTTTTCACTATGATCATATTCAAACTCTCCTACAATTTTCAGAAAGCTTTTTAAAGTTTCAGGATCACGATATGGCAAATAGGCATTTTTAAAAATGTCTCTGAATAATTGTGGGATGTTTGGGTTATGGTTCATTCGTTGAATAGCTTCACCATACAACCCAACAAGCTCATGGCCACTTACACGTGAATCAAATATTTTACTCCAAGTATATTTTGCGTATTCGCCAGTAAAAAATTTCGCTTTGCCGCCAAGCTCCTCTGATTGCTTATCCATGTCATCCATAAACTTATAGATTAAAGCAATTGTGATTTGTTCAACCTGAGATTTTGGATCAGGCAATTTACCAACAAGTATATCCCTTGCTGTATCAATTCGCTTTTTTGTTTCAGTAGTTAGCATATCGCAATTTTCCTTTAAGCTGCAAAAGCATTTAACAGTACGTAATCTTTTATATAATCAACAACGGGGTCTTTCCAGCCATCTAATTCTTTTAAGTCCTTCATTGTAAAACCTGGGTTAGTCTCAAGTCTACCATATTCCTTAGAATTCAAAATCTCACGTAATTCAACATCTAAAATATACGCCTTCATAAATTGGCGTATACTATGAATAAACTTATTCTCAGGATGATAAAGAGAGATAAATTTCTCTATCTCTTCCTCAAGCAGGTCATCCTTTGTTTTAAATTTCTTAATTCGACCAAATATTTTTTCTAATATCTCTCTTAAGCTTAAACGGCGATCAAGTTTAACAGACTTACGAAGTTTATCAAGATTGAAATACTCTTCAGGCTTATCGAAAACCTCTCTCTTAATGTAGCTCTCTGCTTCTTCATACTTGCCTTCATCAATCTTTTGTTTTATATAATCATCTGATTTTATAACCTCTTCAAATTTCTCAAATAATTTTCTATCAATCTTCATTCCCTCATACCCTATGGGTGTCTCGGCAAATTCTTTTAAAGGGTCAAGGCGTGTACTTTCATATTCCTCTGATGGTGGAGGCGGCGGTAGTGGCCCTGGCCCCACTCCTGTTTCCGGAGGCAATTCAATTATTTCATCATAGTTAAACTTCTCCTCAAAATACTCACAGTTGGCAAAGAAATCAAAAAGTTTAAATCGCTCCTTCTTTACAAACTCCTTTTCTATTTCTCCTAGCTCATTTTTTTCTGTAAAAACAAAATCATACTTTCGCGTTCCTCTGCCTTTTATTTGAACAAAGTCTGAAGGTGAAAAAATAGGGCGCAGCAAGCACAAGTTCAGGATATCCTCGCAATCATATCCTGTAGTCATCATTCCTACTGTAACGCATACTCTAGTTTTACTAGAATTATAGCCATCTCTAAAAATTGTATGGCCATTTAGATTGTTGTTTGAAAAGCTGATTGTCATCTGCTGAGAATCATCAATACGAGATGTTACCTGCACTGCAAAATCAGAATTATATTTCCCTGGATAAAGCTTATGCGAAAATTCATTCAATATCTGCGTTATCTTTGAAGCATGATCTTGGCTTACGCAAAAGATAATACTTTTGCCTATTTCGCCTGTCAATGGATCTTTCAAGGAATTTTCCATAAATACTCTACATAGTGTATGATTAGTTTTCTCGGAAAAGAACTTTCTCTCAAAATCTCGTTGAAAATATGTTTTTTCTTCCTCTTGACCTTCTTCATTTCGAACTAATACAGAATAACCCATTTCTGATAGTAATTCTGTTGTTATATCTGTTCTAGCATCCGCAACAATAGGATTCACCAGAAAATTATCTTTCACGCCATCCAGAAGAGTATATCTAAACGTTGGATTACTTAATTCGCAACCAAAGGTTTTATAGGTATCTAATAACTGCCGCCGCTCTAATTTGCGCGGATCTCTTTCTGACAATTTCTTTTCATCAACCTTTTTCAAATAATTCTTCGGTGTTGCTGTAAGTCCTAATTTATACCCAGTAAAATACTCAAAAACCGCTCTGCTGTTCCCCCCGATCGATCTATGCGCCTCATCAGATATAACTAAATCAAAGTCTGTCGGAGAAAATAAATCTTTATATTTATTATTAAATAGAAAAGATTGCACTGTAGATATAACAATCTCCGCTTTTTTCCAATCACTCCTATTTTCCTTATAGATTACTGATTTGTAATCATTTTTCAGATACTTAACAAAGCTCTTCCATGCTTGCACTTCTAATTCTAATCTATCAACCAAGAAAAGTACCCTTTTGGCATTTCCGGTCCTTAGGAATAATTTAATAATGCCTGCTGCAACAAGGGTTTTTCCTGCTCCTGTTGCCATTTCAAACAAAAATCTGTTTTTATTCTCCTGTGCTGCGTCTTGTAAAGACTTAATAGCGTTTATCTGGTAATCTCTCAAGAATTTGAGGTTATTATCCTTAATAAAATCATCTCTTTTTGACTCATCTATCCATCTGGGATCACTCTTGTAATCTGGCTTCTGTGAAATAACAATATAATCCTGATCAATATGCTCGCGGACTAAATTATCAGAATTAGGCATGAAAGACTTTTTGTAGGTTAGTGACTCACAAGTAGGAAAAGCAGTTATAATATGCGGATTCCCTGTTTCGATATCCCAAAAATAATGAAGCGAGCCATTAGACAGAATCACAAAACGAACATTAAGATTCTTTGCATATTTGCGGGCCTGCTCCTTCCCATCTAAAGGAGCTTTGTCCTCTCGCTTTGCCTCAAGAACAACAAAAGGGAAACCTTTATCATCTAAAAGGATATAATCTGTAAATCCATTTTTTGTTTGCTCAAAATCCTCACCGAGATCATTTAATGCCTGTTCAGTAATTTTAACATTCGTCTCCAAACAAATGTTAGCAGGTCCTGCATCTGTATCAAAAAAACGCCACCCTGCATCTTCAAGATATTTATTTATTCGTATACGTGCTTTTGCTTCTTTTGACATAATTTAAATTATCTTCCTATAACACACTTTTCTAGTCATCCAAAAAATATCCTGCAGGTTTTTTAAGTTCTTTTGCTATTTTCATCAGTGTTGCTATTGATGGCATTGATGCACCAGTTTCATAGCGAGTTATGCTTTTTTGTTTTGCATTGATTTTATTGGCAAGCTGAGTCTGGTTTAAGTCCATTTCTATACGGGCGAGTTTAATCTTTTTACCTAATTTCTTAATATTCATATTTTCCTCTTCTATAATATATCCTAATAATATCTATTTACATTAAAGCCTTGTTATATCTATACTATATCCTTGTGATACCATTTCCTTTGCCAACAAAGGCCCTACCTCCTGCTGCAAATTATCTTTAAATGGTATATATATTAAACCTTGCATATCTGAAGGGCGCTCCATATTTTCCTGCTCTTTAAGAAGAATAGCAACTTTTCTTCTTCCGAGGAGAGCTAACAGCATTCCTAATTCTAAAACTACATTTTGCCTAGCTCGGAAAGCTTTCTCGTCTTGCCGGGTAACTCTATGACCTTCATCATCTGGAGTTGCTAAAATAACAGCATAGTTAACTCTTCCGCTGTACTTTTCCAACTTCTCAATTAAGGTCTGGCCCTCTGAAGGTAATTGGTCTAAAAATAAAGGTTCTAATTTCCATCGCCTTAGCATTGCTTCTAATTCTGTTCTGGCTGTTGAATCATGGCCATATACAACAAATATCTCGTTGCTTGTTTTAGCCGAAGGCTCTGCTAATAAACTCTCTCCTTTTAACAAAGCTTCTATTTCTGGCTTGTTCTTACCCTGAATTTGGAGCGTTCCGTTATCATATATATTAACAATGGCACCATTCTTCAACTTTAATTGATGCCCAGTATCATTTTTAAGTCGGTCCTGTGCCTCAATTTTAACATCTGCTTTTTCAAAAATAGATACCACTTGTTTCAACATCTTGCACCTCCAAATAAATATTAAAAAACACTTGACATTATATACCTTTTGAGGTATAATTTAGTCATCTGATGGGGTAAAGATAGAAGCTATTTTCGTATACCTTAAACAAGTAATATATACCTTTTTGGGGCTAAATGCAAGTAAAAAGTGTAGAAACTAAAGTGCAAGATAGAATAAAGATTGCCGGGCCTCCTTTGGATGCTCGCAATGACAAAAGCATTAGGAAGCTATTAGATGTAATCTCTTCTATATTAGCTGATGAGTATATCCAAATTGCAAAAGAAAATCCTGATGTATTTGAAAACGGAGGCACGAAATGAGAGTAGCAATATATGCAAGATACTCCTCTGAGAACCAGAGTGAAAAAAGCATTGATGATCAGATAAGGGTCTGTAAAGAGTACATTAAAACCAATAATATGACTGTTGATGATAGGCATATCTACGTTGATGAGGCAATGTCAGGATCTATTATTAATAGGCCAGGATTACAAGCTCTAGAAAAGGATGGCGAAAACAAGGAATTTGAAGCTATGGCAGTAGACGATCTATCAA
>JAVCCJ010000074.1 GCA_030765585.1 Candidatus Zapsychrus exili
AGTATATTCAGGGTAAGCCGTCCCATAGAAGTATTAGTATTGAAATGCTGGGTTACCGAAACAAAAGTCACATTGTTTTGGTCAAAGAACTCTAATAATTGGGAAAAGTCCAATAATGAACGAGACAACCTATCAACTTTATAGACAACAATGCAATCTATTTTCTTTTCCTTGATATTTGAGATTAAACTTTGCAAAGCCGGTCTTTCCGTATTCGCGCCGGTATAGCCGGCATCGTCATAACGATCAGGTAGAACAGTCCAGCCTTCAGATTTCTGGCTGGCGATATAGCTTTCACCTGATTCACGCTGGGAGTCTAAAGAGGTGAATTCTTTTTCTAAATTATCGCTTGTGGATACGCGCGTATAAATAGCGCAGCGAAGCAATTTTTTTTCTTGAGCTGTATTATTTTCCATTTTATCCACTATAGATTAAAAAAGTCATATCCGCTCCAATGAGAATCTGTTATCTCTTCAGAAATAGCTGTCAGGCTCTTATAGTATTTGTTCTTGTACTCAAAACCTTTTTCCAGAACTCTTACCTGAATTTCCTGATCTTTGTACTTTTTATGCATTACAGTGCCTGGAATCGGCAGCCGCTTATCTCTTAAGGAAGGTATGGAGGTAACAACTTTTCCCGCAGACGTTACTTCTGGGCGTAGCGCTTTATTATTAATCGGATCATATTCCTTCAAGAGCTCTTTAATTCTGGTTTTAGCTTTCTCTGATATCCCGCCATATTCAAGTTTTTGTAGTTTATAAGCGATTCTTTTAAAGAGGTAAACTTTATTGTCGCAGGGCGTTTCCCTGACCTTAAATAGCTCTTTGTATTTACTTTGCAGCTTCTCAACCGATGCAACCTTTAACTCCATAATTTGGGATTGTAGCGTTTCTTTCATAATTCTGACCTTTCTTTTACACCCACATAGGGCCATAAACGACAAGGTAAGTCAAGGGGAATAGAGAGGTATTTTTAGGTTGTAGGAGAACGAATCTAGCAGTAAAATAACTTGATTACAAACTGTTTATTCTGTAATAGCCAATAGGTTGATGGTAGAAAAGTTTAATTTTGAGAAGAATCGAAATAAACTTTAACAAAAGGATGAAACTAAATTGAAAGCAATTGAAACAAAATATAAAGGGTATCGATTCAGGTCGCGCTTAGAAGCTCGTTGGGCTGTTTATTTTGATGCCATAAAAATTAAGTGGGAATATGAAAAGGAAGGATATAAACTTGATAGCGGAGATCGGTATCTTCCTGATTTTTGGCTTTCACAAGTCAATATGTGGGGTGAAGTAAAGCCAGGGAGATTCTCAGAAGCAGAAATCAATAAAGTCAAAGAGCTGGTTAAGGGTGCAAGTTTTCCGTTTATCCTATTAGAAGGAACTCCCGACGAACGAAGTTATGCTGTTGTGTATTTAAATGATAAGAAAGAGGTTGTTGTCGGTGAACCTAACGGCAATGATTGTGTTATTTCGATGTACCACAATTACCCTATAAATGAACAACGTTTTTATTCTTGTTCAGGAGGAGGATTATCGGAATATGACTTTGGTGAAGGAGGGAATTTTTCAGATGTTAGATTTGCTGTTAAGAAAGCACGGTCTGCAAGATTTGAATTCGGCGAAAATGGCACTTAGTTGTGAGGCGAATGGGGGAAAAATTAAAAGCAATCTTGAGCTTAAGCCTACTGAATACGCATAAGAAAAGTTCTACGTACTTTTGAGTTTTTATTGCAGCAGACAAGCGTTAAGAAACGGTATATAAACATAGATGTATTATTAACGTATATCAGCATATCGAAAGTAACTATATATACCTGACGTACAAGGGAAAAACTGAAGGCCACTGGCGCAAGCTTTCATATGATGAAATCAACGCCCAAGACAAAACAAGCCTTGATATCTTTTGGCTTAAAGACAAGAGCTTGACAGATCTTGATAATCTTTCCGATCCAGATGTATTGGCAATAGATATCATTGAGAATATAGAAGCTGGGTTAAAAAGTTTTAAGGAATTATTGAGATGTTAAATAACGAATAACGTAGAAGTATATGAACAGTAGCGGTACTGAAACTAGCGAGAATAAAATTAATGAGATGGCTCTAGAGAGGCTTGTTGAGGCTATAAAGAAGAGAACTGTTTTTGCTTTTATAGGAGCAGGTTGTTCAGCAAAACTGCGTTATCCTGGATGGGATGATCTATTGTGCAGGCTCGAGGAAGCCATATCAAATAAGAACGATTTGGATGTGTATAAAAACAGCGAAGAATGCATCAAAGACAAGTTGTGGTACGCCGAAAAATTGGTTACGATACTAGGTGAAGATAAATTTCGTGATGTAATAAAAGATATATTTAAACCCCAAAAAGAAATGGATAGCAAATTTCATAGAGACTTAATCAGCATACGATTCAGACATTATATAACCACTAACTATGATAGCATTTTAGATCATGCCGCAGAGAAGGCAGGATTTCCACTATCCCATTTTTGCTGGAATGATAAAGATGTGTTAAAGAAGTTTTTTCAAAATATTCATGATTTTGAGTCAACACCTGAAAGATATGTAATCCATATTCACGGAAGATATGATAAACCTGACTCGATAATTTTAACGGAAAAGGACTATATGAAAATATATTTTGAACAAGAAACAGCTTATAAGATTTTGTGGAGTATTATTTCTTCTTTTCGAATGTGTTTCATTGGTTTTAATTTATACGATTTAGATCTTCTATCTATATTCAGAAAATCGAGATGGGATTTTGAGAGAGGTGACCCTCGTCATTATGCAATTATTGATGAAGAGAATATTGCTAAAGAAAGGCGGTCACGCAGATTATATCTGAGAGAAAAATATGGTATAGAGCCGATATTCTTTGCGAAACAGAGAAAGGGAAATACTAAATGGAAAGAACAAGAGACTATCGTAGAAAAAATAGCTTTTTTATTTAGTGTTGTAGAAAGAAAAAAGGAACCAAAAATCAAAAAAATAAAAAAACTTTCTTTGAAAAAAGATGCAAAGAAATTGAAGGAAATAACCGATTTGGCAAAACAATAGATGAAAACCATAGAGAGAAAGAAATTAGTTAGTGCTTTTATGGAATCAATAAGGAAGGGGTCGTTGCTTGTTATTGGCGATCCGGGGACTGGTAAAACGTGGTTACTTAAGCAAGCTATTCAGAAGGTTTCGGCTGAAGATATACCACACTTTTTTATCCAGGTAGATGCAATTGATGTGAGAAGCGTTACGGACTTTAAAAAAGTGCTCGGGTTAGATAATCCGATTCAAGATGTACTTAATTATGTGAGCGGTGGTAAGCGGAGTATTCTTTTTATTGATGCCTTAGATACAGCTCGCGGGCCGGTAAAACAAAATATATATATACAGTTCATTGAGCTAATTCAAAGAAAATGCAAAAATTGGTCAATTATTGCAAGTATTCGTTCATATGATGCCAAGCATTCTTTAAAGCTTTTGAATTTATTTCCTATAAAAAGCCCTGAGTTATCTGAGGAGTTTCAACTTGAAAACGTGAAGTATAGACATTTTTTTGTTCCCCCGCTTTCAGGTACTGAGATCGCGGAATTCCTTGATAAAAACCAGTTGTTAAGTAACTTATATCAAAAGGCAAGCGATAAGTTAAAGAAATTATTCTATGTACCTTTTAATCTTTGGTTGCTGGATACCTTGATTAGCGGAGATATCGCTCTTAACAGAATTTCTGATGCTCAAACCGTTGTACAGCTTTTTGGTTTATATTGGGAATTTAGAATTATAAACAAACAGGATTCCGAAGATCGTGAAAACATCTTGAGAAGAGCGGCAAAAATCATGGTCGGCAACAATTCTTTGTCCTTATGGAAAAAAGATTTGTACATTGAGGGCACAAGTAACACGCTTAAAGGGTTGCTTAGTGATCAGGCGTTAATAGCGCTATCAGGAACCGAACAGCGTTTGGCTTTTGAACATAATATGATATTTGATTATGTTGTTTCGAGACTATTAATTCAAGAGAATCCCAAGTATGCACTTAGTTTTCTTCAACAAGATCAAAGCAGGCCAATCTTTTTGAGGCCGAGTATAGAATATTATTTTTCCCGACTATGGTACAGCGATCGCGTTCTTTTTTGGAAGGTGTTTTGGCACTTCCAATCTGCTAGTAAAAATGAATACATTCATATTCTACCAATTGTTACTTTTGTAAAAGAAATCAGCTGTCTCGAAGACTTTATACTGGTTAAAGACAAGCTTGAAAAGGCGAGTAGCTTATATCGTAAAGATTACTATAAAATTATAAATAATATCTTCAGAGTTTTGAAAGTATTTAAACCTTCTATAGAATTCCCTCAAGATTGGGTATGGGTTGAAATGATGTATGTTGTAAAGGATACGTTAAGCGTCATTTTTATAGATGAGTTTATCCGCAGCCTAAAAACAGCTGTTGATAAATGGGATAAATGGACTGTATCGCAACAAGAAAAAATTGCTGTCATAGCAAGAGCAATATTAAATTGGGCATGGCAACCACCTAAGGGGCTTACTAATAATCAAATAAGTCTTTTACATAACATGATAGCAGTTTGGGGTGTTCCTTTAGTCTGCAAAACATTTGGATCTGGCACAAAGGAAGCAAAAAAAATCCTGAGCGGAATCTTAAAACGTGTCGGTTCCTCATCATTTATTATTCGCGAGATTTATAGCCTTTGTGGTGAAATAGATTCTATATGGCTCTATGATCCTGATTTTGTAATAGCTATTTATAAAACAGTTTTTGGGTATGAGGAAAAGTCACAAGGAATGACTGTGATGCGAGGTGGAATTTTGTCTTTAACTAGCACGAAAAGGCAGGATTACGAAGGTTGTTACTATATTCTTAACAAAAAATTTCCGAACTTTCTTGCACAATGTCCGATACAAGCTACCAAAGCAATGGTTGAGGCGGTTAATATAATTGTTAAACGAAAAGAGTTGTCTAAATGGAAGAAGAAAAGTTATCCAATTCAATGGTTTCAATTTTTTGATATAAAGGCAAAGTATTTAGAAGACAGAAGTTCCGTTTGGGCCGACCGTGAATATAGAAGAGAACATTTCAAGATGCTCGGTGATTTTACAAATTATTTAGATAAGTTAGGTCAAAAGAACGATGTCGTTAGCTTGAATTTAATAAAATCTTTGCTGGTTGAGATTGCGCGGATAAATGAAGTTGCTTTTATATGGAAACGATTATTACGTCTTTGTTCAAAAAACCCATCAGTTTTTACTCAATTACTTCTGCCACTTTTTAAATCGACCTCAATTTTAATTAATAGAGATACAACTTATGAAGCTGGTGAGGCATTAAGGATAGGGTTTGTTTATTTGGGCAAAAAAGACAGAGAAGAAATTGAAAACATATTGCTAAAATTACCGGAACATATAAAAGGTAAAAACAATAAGGATCGGTTGACTGAACTCCGGAATACTTTGTTAAGTTGTATCCCTAAGGATATCTTATCTGAGGTTTCAAAGCAGACGTTGAATGAAGCAGAAAAATTTGCCAAAATTTTTCCGAATGAACCAGAAATGAAAAATATAGAATTTTCCAGCAAGCCATACACAAATATTGATTGGTTGAAAGAACAAAAGGCAAACTTAGAGGCAGATAGCAGCAAGAAAATATTAGATCTTGTAGCTCCAATTAAGTCATTTCAGGAAAAATTCCTTAACGGAATTCCGATAAAAGAAGAAATTAATGGAATATTGAGAAACGTACTAGAACTAAAGAAGGAACTTGAAAACAAGGATATTGCTTATGATGAGCTAGTCAAACAGGATGTACTAACAGACCTTACTTCTGTATGTATACGCATTTCAAGGAACGATGAGTTATCTGGTGAGAGCAAAATCTTGAAACTTTGCGAGGAAGTATTTGTATTAGCTGCTAAGAACCAATTCCCAAAATACGATAAAAAATATCATGACAAATTCGATAGTCCACATTGGGGGCCTTCTCCACGTATTGAAGCGGCAGAAGGAATAATGAATTTAACGAAAAGGAAAGAATTTGTTACAGAAAACAACTTGAAATTGATTAAAGATTTGTCTACTGATTTAGTACCAGCTGTTAGATACAATATTATTAGGAGGCTACATTTTCTTTATAGAATAGCAGAGAAAGAGATGTGGAATGTCGCTGTTCATACAGCTAAACGCGAAAATACTAACGGGGTTCTGGTGGCTTTGGCAGTATCAATGGGTGTTTTTGCCCGATTGAAAACTAATTCCGTTTTGGATATTTTTGATATTATTTGTAAAAGAAAATCTATCAAAGAGCGAAAGGCATCAGGTGTTCATAATGATCCTTGCGTTTCCGCAGCAACTCAATTAGTGCTTTTAGATAGTAATAAAAGATCTAATTTAAAAATTAAAGTTTATGAAAAGAGCCCGCTTAAATATTTTGATGAGTTACAACAAGTTGCTATTTCAGCAATAAATTATTTAACTATAGGATTCGACGAAAAAGAACATAAAGAAATAAATACAGAGTTAGTTAGAAAAAGGACGAGACGGATTCTTTCGCGACTTTTAGTGAGCGCTAGCGATGGATTTCGTAAACTATACAAAAGATACGGAAAGAATAAATGGCCTGAAGACAGAAAAACATTAGCGATTGGGCTTTACGATATAATAGATATCATTGCAAGATGGCTATATTTTAGCGCTACTAGCGAGAATAGAAAAACATGTCTTTATGATGAGCAAATTCAGCAATATTATTTTGAAATAAAATCTTTGATTAACCAAATAATATTAGTAGGTTCAACCAAAGAGGCCTTTTTGCATCCAGGTACGACTCATTATTTGATGCAGTTGTGCAATATAGTAATAAAATATGACCCCATAGGAGTGATTAGAATTACTGAGGCATTATGTAAGGCTTCGGAAATGCATGGATATGCTTTGGACTCTATGGCAATTGGAGAAGTAGTAAAGCTAGTTGAGGTTTATATTGCTGATTTTAAGGAGATTCTACAGGACAAAAGAAATATCTTATCTTTAATGAACATCTTAAATATATTTATTAAAGCTGGTTGGCCAGGAGCAATTAAATTAGCGATTAGATTAGATGAGATTTGGCGATAGAACATGTACGGATTAAGATTTATTAATGTGTAAAAACACAAGAACAAATCAAACAGTATCCGCGATTATATGGCCGTCAGATAACTGAAGAAGAATATCGCGAAATAGCTGTATAAAATCTTCTATGACCTTCCTTTAAGATCTTTAAGAGAGACTTGATTGTATCCTAATTCTATGGATATATATGACCTGACAGAAAATACTCTTTAAGCGAGAGAGGCTTTCGAGGGTTGTTATATATTATTTTCCGCTTCTTTGATCAGCTTACTCAAGGGTAAGTTTAGTGCCGCGGCAATCTTATAAGCCACACCAATCCCCACATCAACCTTCCCTAATTCAATAGAACTTACATAAGTACGGTGTATATTAGCCTTATCAGCAAAATCTTCTTGTGAAAGATTTAGCTTGTGGCGTCTTCTTCTTACCGTCATGCCGAATTCCTGCCCGATTTTTTTAATCTTGCTAGATTCTTTCATCAGAGTTATAATCCCACAGTGTAGACTATTAATCTACAGATGATAGTCTACAAAATGAAAATCAAGCTTATTCTGGATATCTTGTGTTTGAGGAGGAAAGATAAGGTTTTGGCGAGGAAACAAAGTAAGAATAGCCTTGATTATATTTTAATTGTATGGCCCTATGTGGTCTGAAGAGTTTTTTCGAAGCGTCTTTAATCTAACAGCTTTGAAGGTTTAACTTTGAGAGCTTTGGCGAGCCTTTCGATGGTTTCGACTTTAAGATTTGGCGGGTTTTTACCTTCAATTTTTTGGATGTATTTATAGTCGATGCCGGATAAACCTGAAAGTCTATCTTGTGTATAGTTTCGCTTTTTACGAAGTTCTTTTATCCTTTTGCTTAATTTGATGCGGATTGAAGCTTTCATACACCAATTATCCCACGGTGTTATCATTATTGACACCTAACGCTTGTAAGGTGTATAATTTGTAAGGTTATAGAAAAAAGACGTTGCGTCAAGAGCAAAAGAAACGGTGATATCTCTGGAGTGAGATTAGCCAGATTCATGAAAGCGAAGAAATAGAAATCCGACTCCAAGTACGATAAGGGTGTATATGGAGGCGGTTGAGATATATAGATTTTAGAGGGTTATGTGTTAAATGGTGAAGCAAGTAGGTAGATGAGCTTAGACAAGGAGGGTGATAGTATGAAGAGATTAGTTGTAGTATTGGTGTTTTCAGCATTGTTTTGCATGAGAATAGTTTCTGTTCAAGCCGGTAGCAAGGTTACTGTTGGTGTGGGGAAGATAGAATATAGAGCAACCTTGAGTGAGGCAGATAAAAATAGGCATGCTTATGGTAGAGGGAGTGTGGCAGCAGAGAACACAAAAGCATTTGTTGATATGCTAAGCACCGCACTTATCAAGGCAAAGAAGTTTAGAGTTATCGAACGTGAACGCTTGGGCGACCTTATTCAGGAGCAAAGTTTAGGTGAAAGTGGTATGATTCTTGATGAAGAAACTGCTCATAAGTTGGGAACAGTACACGGTATAGATTACATGATATTAGGAGCTATTACCCAGTATGGCATCGATAAGACAGGGATAGGCACAGGAGGCAAATTAGGTTTCAACCTTGGTTTGGCCAGCGAGAAAGCAAGGATGTCTGTTGATATGCGGATAATTGAGGTAGAAACAGGAGCGGTGGTTATAGCGGAAACAGTAGAGGAAATAGTAAGTGGGTCAAAAAGTTTAAGAAGTGAGTATGTGGCGTTAGATTCAGGGGGTGGCCAGCTACTTTCAGATGTGATGAGAAAGACATCTAACTCTGTAGCGAGATTAATAGTTTCCAAGCTTTTTCCAGTAAAAGTAGTAAATATCTCATCTAGCGGAGTAATAATGCTTAATTATGGTAGTGGATTTTTGAATGAGAAAGGTGTATTTGATGTTTTCTCCCAGGGAGAGGAAATAGTAGACCCCGACACAGGGGAAGTGTTGGGTAGTGAAGAAGAAAAGGTAGGGCGTATTGAGATAACCAGTGTCCATGAGAAATTCTCAAAAGCAAAAGCATTGGAAGGAACAGATAAGATAGGGAAAGGCATGATTTGTAGATCTGTCAGTAAGAAAACATTAGCAAAAGAGCAAAAGACAAGAAAGAAAACAAAAAGAAAGAAATTGAAGTTTTAAAGGGGATAATCTTAATGAAGACGGAAATCTGATAGGCACTTTTCTATTAAGCAGGAATCAGTAAAAGAAGAAGTTAGTCATGGGATACGATAAAGAACTGTTAAAAAGTTGGTGTGATGACGAAAGTTGGGGAGATTACCTAAGTCGAAAAGGTGCATTGGTTGATAACGTCTCGACCGAACAATTCAAAGCCATTGAGAAAGAATACTTTGATGCGCTCAAAGAGAGAATCGATATTTGCGAGGACATACTTAGAAGACACAAAGACGGATTTGTCAATTATGTGCTTGCTCAGCTTTATGATAAAGATGATGTTGATCGATCGCCGGAAACCTTATGCAAGCGAAAAGTTATCTATCACTGCCTCCAAGCAATTAAGGAAAATTCTAATTTTGCACCAACTTGGGTATTACTTGCTGAAACCTATGAATGGATAGCAACATTGGGCGATGAAAGCGATACCATGCCAAAGATGGAGGTCTCGGTTCGTGATAAACATATTACTGCCAACATAAGACAAAAAGATCAATTAGGTATTGCAAGTAATTCTCAAGACGTCACAATCCAATATATTGAAAAAGCTATTTCTTGTATTAAAAGGGCGATTGCCATAGATCCATCAAATAAAGAATATCAGGGGATACTCAGAAGCTATTATCGTCAAAGAAATGAGGACTATCGGCGATAATTATGTATAAAAAAACTTTAGAATTAGATTACATTTCCCTTGACAAATGTAATTTTTCGTGTATTCTTTTGAGTGATATGAGTGATCAATTTTGGAAGATATATAAGGAGTGCAAGGCGCATACGGATGAACTGCTGGAAGTAGCTGGCAAGGATAAGGAAAAACAGAGGAAGACCTACGCACGGAAAATATATGATTATAGGAAAGCGCATGATTTAACCCGGGATGAACTGGCAAAAAAACTAAAGGTTTCTAAAATGGAGATTTTGCGCTGGGAAAACGCAAAGCATATGCCAAGTGAACTAGCTATTGATAAGATGAAGCAAGTAGGTATTTTGTAGAAGAGGAATTTTTTTGTTTAGAAAATCACACGCAAGATAACAATTGTAGTCAAATATGTAAGGAGGTTAGCATGGATGCAATCATGGAAATAAAAAAGATACCGATTACCGAAATAAACCCTGCATCATATAATCCGCGTAAGGATTTGCAGCCAGGAAACAAAGAGTATGAAAAATTGCAAAAAAGTATAGAAGAGTTTGGTTATGTTGAACCATTGGTTTGGAATAAAAGCACAGGGACACTTATCTCAGGGCATCAGCGTTTAAAAATTCTTAAAGCCCAAGGCGTAAAAGAAGTCGAAGTTAGTGTAGTCGATCTTTCGGCTGAGAAAGAAAAAGTTTTAAATATCGCGCTTAACAAGATCGAAGGCCGTTGGGACGAGAAAAAGCTATCCGGCATTTTATTTGAATTAACCAAAATGCCCGATTTTGAATTTGAATTAACTGGCTTTGAGCTACCGGAGCTTTCGCAACTATTGGATCGCTACCAAGAAATTAAAGATGGCGATGATTATGATTTCGATGCGGCAATTAATGCCTTGGGAGAAATTATTACAAAGCGAGGGGATATCATTGAGTTGGGGTGGCATAGGATCCTTTGTGGAGATAGTAGCAATAAAGACGATATAAAACGTCTTATGGCAAATGAAGCAGCTGATCTTCTCTACACCGATCCGCCATACAATGTTAACTATTATGGTGGTCATCGACCACACACGAAAGCTCGTCCCAAGAAGTGCAAACACTGGGTAAAGGTCTACCAAGATAATCTTTCTGACCAAGAATATAGGGATAAGCTTAAGAGTGTCCTTGTAAATATTTGTGAGTTCTTAAGTCCAAATGCTGTTTCCTATATTTGGAATGCCCATAAAAATTTTGGTCTGATGCATGATATTTTAATAGACCTTAATTTTCATGTGGCTTCAGTCATCGTATGGGCAAAGCCGAATTTCTCGATATCGTTTGCTGACTACAGCGAACAAGTGGAGTTTTGTTTATACTCATGGCGTTGTGGTAATGGTGCACATCCTTGGTACGGAAAAAATGAGACGACGCTATGGCAGATTAAACGTGACCCACCTACCAGCCTTATTCACCCTACTCAAAAGCCTGTAGCGCTTGCTTCGCGTGCTCTCGCAAATAGTTCAAAGCGTGGCGATTTCGTTGCGGATTTATATCTTGGTAGTGGCAGCACACTTATCTCGGCCGAAAGTTTAGGTAGGCGGTGTTTCGGCATGGAGATTGATCCAAAATTCTGCGACGCCATTGTGCGTCGTTATATTGCTTACGTTGGTAAGAATAAAGTTTCAAGAGATATCGTTAAACGTTATCTGAAGGAGGATTAATATGTGTGCAGAAAAAATTAATAGTACCGAGATATCTGCATTGCAATTACTTCAGGATATTAATTCTGGATTGATCAACCCGAAAACGATCGATAAGCAGAGTCGTCAACAATGTATCGAGTCATTAGTGGCAGAAGGTTACACCTACCAACAAATTTCGCAGATTCTTAAGTGTTCCGAAAAGACCGTTTCTCGAGACATAAAGGAGATACGTACACGTAATGAGCTTATACCGAGTGTTGAATTTGCCAAGCAGTTTATTGGTGAGGTATTTCATAAGGCGATGAGCCACCATGGTTTCTTGGTGCGCACGGCACGCGCCAAAGATGCATCTTCTGCGGAGAAAATTCAAGCTGAATACGCAGCATGGAAGGTTCTAAAAGAGCTTATGGAGAAATTTCAGTCTTTAGGATATTTGCCATCAAAGCCCACCGAGGTTATCGGTAACTTTTATCACCACACCGATAATGATGAAAATAATTCTCCGGAAGCAATGCGTAAGATGCTTCTTAGTATTGAAGAGGCAGCAAAAGATGCCGGTGTCCTAGATAAGGAGGTGATTGCAAAAATAGAACTATTAAAGGCACGCATTGCCCAGTCGGAGATTGTAGTAGATATAAAACAGTTAGAAGGTAAAACCTTAAAAGAAAATGAGAAAAACCATGAAGAAGGACATAAGTAGTAGTATCAGAGAATTACAAAAGGAAGTAGCGCGCAAGAGCCTTAAGGTTTTTGCAACTACCTATTTCAAGCACTACATTAAGTGCAGCTTTGCAGATTTTCACCTTGAGTTATTTGATTATCTGACCGAAATTACCTTAAAACGAGGTAGGCAGCTTGCAATTGCCGCACCCAGAGGAAACGCTAAAAGTAGTATAGTAAGCCTCATGTATGCGCTCTGGTGTATCTGTTATGGGTATGAGAAGTGTGTTGTGCTTTTTTCAAGCACCCGGAAGCAATCAGGAAAGTTGCTCGGTCATATTAAGGATGAATTGAGCTCTAACATGGAACTTAAAAGAGACTTTCCCGAAGTTTGCGAGCCACCGAATCCGCGTTGGAGAGATGATGAGATTACTACCAAAAGTGGAGTTAATGTTATGTCATCAAGTGTAGAGCACGGGATAAGGGGTATCCGGCATAAGGATAGCCGTCCAGGTCTCACTATTCTTGATGACGTTGAGTCTGTTGAAAGTATCCGCAGCCAGGAGCAAAGAGAAAAGATTTACGACTGGTTTACAAAAATGGTGTTGAACCTCGGCTCGAAGAAGAGCAATTACATTATTGTGGGGACAATTCTTCATTTTGATTCTTTGCTTGCAAAGATTATCTTAGGTGAGGAGTTTCCGGGATGGGAGAAAAGGATTTATAAATCGGTTAAAAGTTTTTCGGCCAGCCCACTCCTCTGGGATAAGTGGGAACAGATTTACCGGGGCAAGGATCTCTATAATGAAGATTCAGGACCCGAGGTTGCGAAGAAGTTCTTTGAGGATAATAAGGATAAGATGCTTGAAGGCACCGAGGTCTTATGGCCTGAAAAAGAATCCTATTATGAGCTCATGCTGATGAAGACCCAAAAGGGCAACCTTAGTTTTGATTCTGAGAAACAGAATGAGCCTAAGGATATAAGCGGCCAGTCAATCGATATGAAAAAGGTCATATTTTGGGAAGATAAGCATCAAGCGTTGGAAGAACTTCAAGCGTTCTTAGGGACTCGTAAAGTGGTGCTTGGCGCCTGCGATCCCAGTATCGGTAAAGGCAAAAAGAGCGACTATTCCGCTATTGTTAACGTGTTTATGGATTACACCAACAAAGATATCTACGTTGTCGATGCTGACATGGGACGGTGGGATGTGCATACGTTGGTTGAGCGAATCTGTATACACCATAAGACGCGCAATTTCGCTACCTTTCTCTATGAGGCAAATGCAGCGCAAGCATGGTTAGGGGATATAATTAAGAAAGCGCCAACAACTATACCTCTAAAACCGGTTACTAACAATACACCAAAGAACTCGCGGATTATGAAGCTCATAGTGTTGATAGAACAAGGCAAGGTGAAGCTTTCACGAAGACTTAGCGAATTAATCCGGCAGCTGGAACAGTATCCGAACGGTGCACATGATGACGCCATTGATGCTTTGTCCATGTTAATTGATGTTGCAGAGAATTTCTCGAGGCTCGATGTTGAAAAGATAAAGAAGATTATGGAGCTGGTTAATGGACTAAGTCCCGAAAAAGACCCTAATGCTTTCTTTGTCCAGGGTGGTAAATATATTTCTAATCCATTTCGTCTCCTTAAGGCAAAATAGTCAAAGATACCCCTTGATATTCTGGCGCTTCCGAGCCATATATGTACTGCTTGGAAGCGCCACTTATTTTTAAAGAAAGGAGGTTGTATATGTGGAAACAAGGAGATTTGCTTGTAATGCGAATTGGGACGATTCCAAATAGCGCGGTACGCTATAATAATCGCGTCTTAGCTGAAGGCGAAGCAACAGAGCATCTGCATGAGCTTGACAGCGGTGAAGTTTATATAGAAAAAGACATGCTGTATTTTAGAATAAATGCAGAAACATCAACGCTTACTCATCCGGAGCATAAATCGCTTATATTTGAACTCGGCTCTTATAAAGTTGTCAGGCAGCGTGAATACGAGCCAAAAGGATGGTGGTATGTACGCGACTGATTACGCGAAGATAGGTCATATATGGCTTCAAGGTAGGCTAAAATATGTATACACAAACCCTAATAAATCAACCGCGGACTGTCTCGGGATCAAGAAACTTAAGGTTTGTCTAGATTTTTGTATTTTACAGACCCATTAACAGAAGGAGGAATAAAATGGAGGGTTTAAAGGTTCTGCGCAGTACCCAGATAATAATACTGGGGGTTTGTTTTGTAGTTGCCACAATAGTTTCAACAGTAATTCTTTCAAAAGGGCTTTTACAGATAAAGAAATTCTCAAGTGAAGTAGTAACCGTAACTGGGTCGGCCGAAAAAAAGATAGTTTCCGATTATATTGTCTGGAAAGGGCGTTTTTCAAGGCAGGAATCGGAGTTAAAGACAGGATATGCAAAACTGCAGGATGACCTAAAAAAAGTAAAGGCATACCTTGCTTCCAAGGGTATAAAGGATGACGAATTGATTGTTTCCCAGGTTGATACCGAAGTTCTGTATAAGAAGAATGAGAAAGGATACAATACAAATGAGATTGAAGCTTACAGGCTTTCTCAGGGTATTGAGGTAAAATCTTATGATGTCAAGAAGGTTGAAGATGTCTCCCGTCAATCTACAGAACTTATAGAGCAGGATATTCAGCTTATTTCTAACGCTCCGGAATACTTCTATACCAAGCTTGCCGAGCTTAAGATTGAAATGCTTTCCAAGGCTACGGAAGACGCCAAGAAGCGCGCTGCTACTATGGCAAATTCAACCGGAAATAAGATAGGCGCCATTCGTTCCGCAAAGATGGGAACTTTCCAGATTACTCCCGTTAATTCGTATGATGTATCGTGGTATGGCAAAAACGACACCTCCTCTTATGAAAAGAAGGTCATGGCTGTCGCAAATGCCAGTTTTGCGATAGAGTAATAGTAATAAAATTAAATCTGGAAGCGAATTTAATAAATAGTGAATATGGGCTAGCCAACAGGCTGACCGCTTAGATTCCCTAGTGGAAATTTACATGCAAGGAGGCAAGCTATGTCAAAATGGAACCCAAATGAAATAAGTAAACAGTTTAAATTTATCGCAGATAAGGCAGAGAGGTATTTATTGGAAGTAAAAGAAAAAATGAAAGATAGGAAAACTTATGAAGCGATTCACGATGAGTATCTGGCGAAAATCTCTGTGTATTGCTATCTTTATGGTAGGACATTTCTAAAAACCAGAGAAAGTTTTGTTTCTGAGCTAAAAAGAATGTTAAATAATTCAAGAGAACCGCTTTCGGAAGCCTTGAATTCTGAGCGCTTTATTATGTATTGGAAATCATATGTTAAGCAGTTACTTTCACAATATGAAGTTAATACCGAAAAACAACATAATAAATAAAGCAATTCAACACCGACGTCCGGACAAAGAGAGGTGGACAAATCTATCTCATAGTCTTTCAAAGAGTTACGGAATTTGCAGCATCCATACTTTTTCAAAATAAAGGAGCAATATGATTTCTATTGCGCAAGATGGGAAAATTAATGTTAACTGGGTCCAAAATGGTATAAGAGGCAAGAAAGTATTCCGCTCTATTAAAGAGGCAGAGCGATTTCAAGAGCTTGTTGATGATATCCAGAATTCTATAAAACTAGCAGAGGAGATGGGTAAATTTAGCAGAGATTTTGACTATGATCCAAGCCTGGTCAATCTTAAAATAGAAAAAGTAGGAAAAGATATAGCAAATCTTAAAGAGAGTTTAAGAGTCAAGCAAACCCTGCAGAAAAAGCTAGGTATGGCTACTCAGAAATTATCTGAGCAGCCAAGGAATGTTATTGATAAAGATACCTTTTTTAAAGAGATTAAGTCTTTAAGGCGAGATATAGAGCATTTGGATAGATTCTTTAAAGAGCATGCAATAGTTTCTTTACATGTTCTAATGAAAGGGACGCTAGAGGAGATGGAAGGATATTTTAAGCAGCAGAAAGAGACAATAAAAGATACAAAAAATCTGTTTTGGCAGCTTGAAAAGGACGTTTTGCAGAAATTTTCAAGCATTACAACAAAAGATAGAGTTCTTAGCATAAAAGAGGTGGCAAAGCACCTGGGAGTAAGTTATTCAGGTGTTCAGACTATGATGTTTATGAAGAAATTACCATATTTTCGTGTAGGCAATAGGTATAGGATAAAAGAGAATGACTTAACAAAATGGATAGCACACAATAAGGGCTCTTGATAGTTGGGTTAATTTCTCCTTGTTTAAAATGCTCAAGAGTATTAAAATATGATTTACTACAGAGAGATGGTAACCGTTTCTAATTTTTGGAAAATAGAAACGTTTAAAATCTCAATAATCTTATGAGTAAAGAAAAGAAATTAGCCAAGCTTAAAAAGAAATTTGAAGAAGCTCAGAAATATGGCTTAGGTCTTCAGAAGGAAGGGGTAAAGATTGTAAGTCATGCAGAGAAAGGTAAAGAGGTTGTCCATTTTATAGAGAACAACAATGGCGTAATTAATGAACCATATATCCAAGGATGGGTTATCGGTTCCGGGGATCTCATCCCTGCGCATCCCCCCGATAACTTAGGCGAGATTACTAGGTATACTATGATGTTAGGAACCTCTTCGGCTACAGCGTCAGCGATTTTTATTAACCCAGGAAGTAATCTATTAAGTTTTGACACAAAGCCCACAATAGATTTTTTGCAACATTATGATGAAGATATGGCGGAATTAGATGGGTGCTTAAGAACCTTTACGGATATTTATAAAGATATAGGAGAGTTAGTCGCTATGAGAAAAAGCGCATGGGATGTTTTTAATTCAGCGATAGAGACTAACGCGGTCATGGCAAGTCATTCCATGAGGGAGATTTTGTCAAAAGTAATTGCAAAGTTGTCAGATAATAAAAAAGTGATGGAGTCTGAGTGGTGGAAACCATCAGAGGATAAAGAAACTCCAACCTTACGGCAGCGGTTAAGATACCTACTGCTTGGATCAAAAGAAGGGAGCAAGGGCCTTGAAATAGTTAGCAATATGGTGGAGAAAAGTTTTGATGCTAATGATAAATTGAAACAGGTGGCCCATGGTTCGAGAGAGTTGAGAGAAGAAGTCAGAGGAGCCATGCGTATTACCGAATACGCTTTACTTGCTATATTTCGAGCAAAAAATATAAAAAGATAGTTATGCAAAATGTGGCCGCTTCAAATTTTTGGAAATATAGCATTACAAGCTTTATTAATGGAACTAAATGAAGATTCCTAAAGTATTTATATCGTATAGCTGGTCGTCAGCAAGTCATTGCGATTGTATTCGTTCATATGCGGAGCGTCTTATCAATGATGGCGTAGATGTTATTTTCGACCAGTGGAGTTTGACAGAAGGCCAAGATAAATACGCTTTCATGGAGAAAATGGTCACAGATTCCAAAGTGACACATGTACTAATTTTTTCTGATGATCAGTATACAGAAAAAGCAGACGGACGTAAAGCAGGTGTTGGGACCGAATCCCAAATCATCTCAAAAGAAGTTTACGATAAAGTTGATCAGAAAAAATTTATTCCGATTATTTGTCAGAAAGATGAAAATGGCGAACCCCGGTTACCGGTATTTCTTAGGTCTCGCATTTGGATTGATTTTAGTACTCCAGAAGCAGTAAATGAAAACTGGGAGAAACTATTACGTGTCTTATATGGTAAACCTATTCATGAGAAGCCATCTCTAGGCAAGCCACCTTTATTTCTGAACGATACGGAAGTCCGACCGTCACTACCAACAATAGGTAAATTTAATACCCTTCGGGATGCATTATTAAATACAAAACCTACAATCGAGTTTTGTCGGAGAGATTTCATTGATACTGTTATTGGTTTTATAGACTCTTTGAGGATTCATAAAAATCCTAACGTTGAACATAGAGACGAAAAAGTTCTTGATGATCTTCATAAATTATTGCCGGTTCGGGACCAACTGATTGATTGGCTCATTCTCGAATCGAGTTTTGCACAGGTACCGCGGTTCGATAATATGCTCGTTGAATTTTTAGAGAGAATATTAGCTTTAAAGTGTCGACCTGAAGATGCAACACAGTGGGAACGGTGGTGGTTTGATTCGCAGCGTATTTTTGTCTACGAGCTATTTCTTTATATCGTTGCTATTTTAATTAAAGGTGATAGATTCGAAAGCCTACGAAACATATTTACTACTCATTTTCTCCTTCCAGAGTCAGAAATCAATGGGGATTATAATTTTGTTTCCTATGATCATTTCCATGGATATTCTGAAGCTCTTGAATATAGGAATAAACGTTTAAAGCTTAATCGTATCAGTATAGTTGCGGATATCGTTAAAGAAAGAGCGACGCGTCGTGATATTCCATTTCGTGGCGTGATGCAGGCAGACTTAGTAGTAGTGCTTATTTCCCTACTTTCAAATGATTGTCGTTGGTATCCAAATACACTAGCATATGCTGAACGTGTTGTAAAATTTCCCCTTTTTGTTCGTGCCGCGCAACATAAGTATTTTGAACGATTGAAACTTATTACTGGTATAAATACTGGTGATATGCTTCGGAAAAAATTTGCAGAAGGATACACCAAACATAATGTAAGAAGTTGGCATATGATGTTCACCGTATTCATTTCTTTATCTGATTTAATGAACATGAAAGCATTGGACACGATTGACTAAAGACGAAGGCAATAAAGTGGGAAATAGAAGGTACTTTCCGAGTTAACCTGGAAAGTGCATTTGGTTCAAGATGGAAGGTGTACTGGGGGGAGCGTTCCTGTAGTTCCCTCAGGCTAAAAACAAGCGTCACGGCTTATAACCGAGGCGCTTTTATTATTACTTGTATACACAAGCGCCTTTATATCGCGCCATATCTCTGGGGTATATATAGGAGAAAAGGTAACAGTACGAGGTAAGCAATGTACTTTACAGGGTTTGTCCACTTTTTCATACTGGACAAGTGGTTACTCTTTACCCCACAAATAGTTACGCTATTTTGTGACATAAAATACCGGACAAATAGGACAAATTAGCGAGGGAATTACCTCTCAGTAATTGAATTTTCTTGCTAATACCCCATAATCCTAATATAATAAGGACTTGTAAATAAGGATAGGTTCCCTAGGGTGGCACGGCTCAGGGACCCCACTTCTTCGCTCTTCTTCGTCCTTTGCACTTCGAAGAGTTTCGAAGTGCAAGCATTGATGATTGGCGGGAA